>CAYWNI010000071.1:0-10889 GCA_964459525.1 uncultured Lentimicrobiaceae bacterium
AAACTGACCAATACAACATTATTCCCCCTATGAGTATCATACGATAATTTTATGTTCTTTAGAGAGTTCAAGTTTATTATTGTTTAGCTTCAGGTTTTTAATTAATATACTTATGATTGCTCCTTAATACTCGACTAACTTTTAAAACGCAGTAGTAGATAACCCTTCTCCAATGTTCAAAGCTTCGCCTGCTAAGTCCCAATACTCAATGGTAACAGGTTGTGAATGTGAACATTAGTTTCTGTCCGGATTAATCATTACTTATTGAGTAATGCAACCCTAAATGTAATATAAAATTTAAAGTGCATTAACACCGGAGCCAATTTATAAACAGTATAGATAAAGCAATTAGTAAAAGTATGGATTGTGAACAATGATTTCTACTTCTTTGTTGTGACCAAGAATGGTTTCGAAGAGATGTTATACCAACTATAAATTGAAGTTAGCACTACGCTGTTTATGTATAATGCCGATATAGAATTGAAGAGGTTTCAGGAGCGAAGCGAACTTAAAGCTCATTTCAATTCATAATCGGTATTAATTTGTAGTCGATGGGTTTTCAAAAACTTTTTAATGAATGAACGACTTTTCGGGGTGGACCCATTTTTATATCTCTTGCAAAAAACGTTAAAGACGAGGCTTGAGTCCGCCTCAGACAGATGAAAATCAAGTCTAACGAAGTATTTGGCGTTTTCTTGCAAAGACTATTTAAATGGCCGGTCATAGGCTTCTGCGATTGCTGATTTTTTTTAATTCAAATCATTCAGCTTACTTTTTTTAACTTTGCGGCCAATTTTCAACGAATGAAGTCAGCCAACCTTAAAGCTCAGTTTGTTCAGCATCCCGCAGTGAAAAAGCTACGGGGCTTGCTTGAAAAAAAACAGTTACACACGCAACTTTCCGGCATCAGCGGTTCGGGCATTACCGGGGTGCTCACCGGAATTTTTGAACATGCCGGCAAGCAGCAGCATGTGTTGGTGGTTCCCGACAAGGAACAGGCAGCCTATTTGTACAACGATATCGAACGGCTATTGGGCGAAAGCCATACCGATTTCAACCAAAAACGGGTATTGTTTTATCCCACCACCTACAAGCGGCCTTACCAACCCGAAAATACCGATGCTTCGTACCAGTTGTCGCGAACGGAGGTGCTAAAACGTTTCATGAACGACGACCGCAAAACCATCGTGGTAACCTATCCCGAAGCCTTGTCGGAAAAGGTGATTACCAAACGGTACCTGAGCAAAAACCTGATGAAACTCAAGGTGGGAGAAGGGGTTTCTCTGGATTTTGTGGTGGATTTGCTCAGCGAATTTGAATTCGATCCCGTGGATTTCGTGGCCGAGCCCGGTCAATTTGCCATTCGTGGGGGTATTGTGGATGTGTTTTCCTTCTCCAACGACCATCCCTACCGCATCGAGTTTTTTGGCGATGAAATAGAGTCCATACGCAGTTTCGACCCGGCCTCACAACGTTCCATTCAAATCATGCAGCGCATTTCGTTGTTGCCCAACGTGCAGGACCGCATGATTAAAGAAGAAAGGGTGGATTTTCTGGATTATGTCCCCACACACACCCTGTTTTGGTTCGACGACATTGCCCTCACCCATCAACGGATAATGGATGAATTCGACAAGGCCGTATTGTCGTTCGAACGATTGGATTACAAGGAAAACAAGCCTGATCCTGCACAGTTGTTTACCGATGGCAAGGATTTTTTGCAACGCATTGCACAACTAACCACACTGCAATATGGCAGCAATGCCGCATTTCCCAATTCGGAAATAGTTGCCTTCCGGCAAAAGCCTCAACCTTCGTTCAACAAAAACTTCAACCTGCTCATCGAAAACATCAGGCAACGACATGAGGAAGGTTTTGAATGTTTGATTTTTTCTGAAAACCCCAAACAAACCGAACGACTGTACAGCATCTTTGAGGATTTGCAATCGGATCAGCCGGAGGATCTTAGGGTTCGGTTTATGGCCATCAACCACAGTTTGAGTCAGGGTTTTGTGGATGAAGACATGAAACTGCTTTGCTATACCGACCATCAGCTTTTCGACCGATACCACCGCTTTAAGCTGCGCGAAGGATTTGGCCGCAAGGAGGCCATCTCGCTCAAAGAACTTTACGACCTTACCCCCGGCGATTTTGTTACCCATATCGACCATGGTGTGGGACGTTTCGACGGTCTGCAAATCATCGACAACAACGGCAAAAAACAGGAAGCCATCAGGCTGATGTATAAAAACAACGACCTGCTTTATGTGAGCATTCATTCGCTGCACCGCATATCGAAATACATTGGTAAAGATGGTACTCCTCCAACATTGAACAAACTTGGCTCTGCCACCTGGACAAACCTCAAAAATAAAACCAAAAGCAAGGTAAAAGACATTGCCCGCGACCTCATCAAGCTTTACGCCAAGCGCAAGGCTTCGACGGGGTTTTCGTTTATGCCCGACACCTACCTCCAAAATGAGCTGGAAGCTTCGTTTGTTTACGAAGACACACCCGATCAGCTCAAAGCCACCATCGATTTTAAAAAGGACATGGAAGCTTCTTTTCCGATGGACAGGCTTGTGTGTGGCGATGTGGGGTTTGGAAAAACGGAAATCGCTATCCGTGCTGCTTTCAAGGCCGTTACCGACAGCAAACAGGTGGCGGTTTTGGTGCCAACAACCATTTTGGCGTTGCAGCATTTTAAAACTTTCAGCGACAGGTTAAGGGAATTTCCAGTAAAAATTGACTACATCAACAGGTTTAAGTCGGCTAAGGAGCAAAAAGAATCTCTTGAAAAGCTAAAAAACGGACAATTGGACATCCTTATCGGGACACACCGCATTTTGAGCAAAGATATTGATTTTAAGAACCTTGGATTGTTTATCGTTGACGAAGAACAAAAATTTGGCGTAGCCGCCAAAGAAAAACTCCGCCAGAAAAGCGCCAATGTAGATACCCTAACCCTTACCGCAACGCCTATACCCAGAACGCTACAATTTTCGCTGATGGGTGCCCGCGATTTAAGCATCATCAACACACCACCACCCAACCGACATCCTGTACATACCGAAATCAGGTCATTTGGCGAGGAGGTAATCACCGATGCCATTAACTACGAAGTTTCTCGCGGAGGTCAGGTGTTTTTTGTACACAACCGGGTCAACAACATCATAGATGTGTACGAAATGCTGCATAAATTTATTCCCGGTGTACGCATTGCCGTGGCGCACGGGCAAATGGAAGGCGCAAAACTCGAACGCATCATGCTCGATTTTATTGATGGTGATTACGATGTACTGCTTTCTACCACCATCATCGAGTCGGGGCTCGACATCAGCAATGCCAACACCATCATTATCAACGATGCGCAGAATTATGGCTTGAGCGATCTTCACCAATTGCGTGGCCGTGTAGGGCGAAGCAACAAAAGGGCCTTTTGCTACCTGCTGGCTCCGCCGCTGGGCTCGCTTACGCAAGAAGCACGAAAAAGGCTTAAAGCACTGGAAGAGCATTCTGATTTGGGCAGTGGATTTAATATTGCTATGCGCGATTTAGACATCCGCGGGGCAGGAAACCTGTTGGGTGGCGAGCAAAGCGGTTTTATCACCGATATTGGATATGAAATGTACCAGAAAATTCTTGACGAAGCCATTCAGGAACTCAAAGAAGCCGAGTTTGCAGGGTTATACGAAGAAGAAAACAAAACTCAAAAGCCAGTTGCTGAATGTCAGATAGAAACTGATCTGGAAATACTTATCCCAGATTATTATATCACCAACATCACCGAAAGGTTGAGCCTGTACAAAGACCTCGACAACATGGATACAGAATCCGATTTGGACAAATTTAGTGTTGCACTCATCGACCGTTTCGGCACTATGCCCCAGCAAGTTATCGACCTCATCGACAGCATTCGTCTGCGTTGGCTGGCCCGCGAAATCGGATTTGTAAAACTCTACCTCAGAAACAACCGCATGTCAGGCTATTTTACGGGCACACAAAACTCACCCTATTTTCAATCGGAAGCATTTGGAAAAGTTCTAGCTTTTGTGCAAACCAATCCAAAAGCCTGTGTGATGAAACCCGTAAAAGAAAGCTTAACGCTACGTTTTGAGCATGTTAGCTCAGTAAAAAAAGCCATCGGATGGCTGGATGCCATTCTTACTTCTTAACAGGTTAAGGTTACGATACCAAATGAACTTAATTAAATCATAAATAAATTGTTAAGTGTGAACCGAAATAAATATTTGTTGTTACTTTTGTAACAAAATATTATTGTATAAACTAAATCATTACCAATGAAAAAATCATTACTCTTTGTTATTGCAGCCTTATTTGCACTCACCGCTTCGGCACAGGAATGTTCCGAACTATTTATTTCGGAATATGTTGAAGGTTCCGGAAACAACAAGGCCATCGAAATTTACAACCCAACTCATGACGCCATCGACCTGAGCGCATATCAGTTGGTGAGATACTCTAATGGAGGCTTTGAGCCTAATGCCGTTGTCCTTTCAGGCACCATCGAATCGAAAAGCACTTTTGTGGTGGTTCTCGACAAACGCGATCCACTGGGAACAGGCCAAGAAGTTCCTGTTGACACAGCCTTACAAGAAAAAGCCGACATTTTCCTTTGTCCGGTTTATGAAGTAAACAAAATGATGTATTTTAATGGGAACGATGCCGTTACCCTTGAAAAGGTGACTGGTGAAATCATTGACATCTTTGCTTTTATCGGCCCACCTATGACCAGTGCCGACAATGGCTGGGGAATTTATAACGACACCACCATTACCTACAACAGTGGCGGAAACCCAACCCAGTACACCATTAGCAATTACATCGTTGGCCCATTATTCTGGCTTGCCTGGACAAAAGACCACACCTTAATTCGCAAAGGAGGCGTTTCGTATGGCGTTACAGAAAATCCTGATCCTTACTTTGTGGTTGACATGCAATGGGACTCACTCCCTTCAGACACATACGACTCTCTGGGATTTCACCACTGCGATTGCACCACTTTTGGCATAAACGAAACCCAGCTCTCAGTAGAAATGGAAGTTTATCCAAATCCTGTTACCGGCAACACCTTTACCATCAAAGCCAACGAAGCGATTAAATCCGTTCAGATGTTCGACCTTACAGGCCGCGTGATGGAACAGGTTGAATTTAGCAGCACCCTTTTCGAGGGCAAATTTGATGTTAAAAACGACTTTAAAGGAATACTTTTTGTTACCGTCAACTTTAGTTCAGGGGTTAGCAAAACCCACAAATTGATTGTAGACTAATCAATAAAAAAATACTTTTTACTAAAGGCTTCAGGCAACTCGCCTGAAGCCTTTAACAACTCCGGCAAATCATTAAAAAACATCGAAATGAAAAAAACGATATTGTCACTCATCGTACTTTTTTCTTTTGTTCTTGGCTATGCACAAACAAGAACTGTAAGTGGAATTGTAACAGACAAAAACATTGGTGAACCCCTGATAGGTGTCAATGTAGTGTACGGTTCAGGGCTCGGAACCGTTACCGACATCAATGGTGAGTTTAGGTTAAACCTCGAACCGGGCAACTACGAACTAACAGTTTCTTATATTGGCTTTGAAAGCCAAAAACAAAATATTACCGTAGCCGCTAAAAACCTGTTTATTAACTTTGAGCTTAACACCATAACGCTGAATGAAGTAGAGGTAGTTGGCGATATAGCCCGTACTAGGGAAACGCCAGTAGCTTTTTCAAATATCAGCCCTGCGCAGATTGAAGAACAACTTGCCGCTCAGGACATTCCGTTGCTGCTCAACTCAACGCCAGGAGTTTACGCCACAGCATCAGGTGGTGGCGACGGCGACGCCCGCATCAACATCCGGGGATTTAACCAGCGAAATGTAGCTGTAATGCTTGACGGAATACCTGTGAACGACATGGAAAACGGATGGGTGTATTGGTCTAACTGGTTTGGCCTAGATGCCGTAATGCGTGGCACACAGGTGCAGCGCGGTCTGGGGATGTCAAAACTGGCCATTCCGTCCATTGGCGGAACCATCAACATTACAACAAAAGGCATCGAAGCGAAAAAAGGAATAAACCTAAAGCAGGAAATCGGCTCTGATGGCTTTTCGCGTACCTCGCTGGGGATGACCACCGGAAGATTAAAAAACGGATGGGGTGTTACATTTGCCGGATCATACAAACGTGGAGATGGATGGGTAGACCAGACCTATACCGAAGGCTGGTTTTATTTTTTGCGTGTCGACAAAGAAATTGGGAAACACGTAATTAGTTTTACCGCCATGGGTGCTCCCCAAAAACATGGACAAAGAAGCTATAAAAAGCGCGCATCGGCTTACGATACCGAGTACGCCGAAAAAATCGGAATGTCGACAGGGTATATTGACACCCTAAGAACCAACGGCATACCTACCAACATGGGGCTACGCTACAACCCAAATTGGGGATATCTAAGCCGGATTTCTATTACTGATACCGACACCATTTATCCAGGCCCTGTTGCAGTAAGTACAGCCAACAACTATTACCACAAACCTCAATTTAGCCTGCGCGATTTCTGGAGTGTAAACGACAAACTTTATATCTCCAATGTACTTTATCTGAGCATAGGTACAGGTGGTGGAAATTCATTTTCTCCAACACCATCGGTGGACACATCAACCAATCAACAGAACCTTCAAAAACCTTATAATTCGAACATAAATATCCCGGGCGGTTTTAACAAAAATAAAATATCCACAGGAATTCTTAGAAATGCTGTAAATAATCATTTCTGGATGGGATTACTCTCCACTTTTGACTATGAAATAAGCCCTACCTTCTCTATTTCGGGAGGTGTCGACATAAGAACTTACAAAGGAGAACATTACCGTCAAATAGATGATTTGTTTGGCGGAAATTATTTTCTCGATGATGGCAATCAGAATGAAAACAATGATACCACCAAAAAATACAATGGCGATAAAATCGGATATTATAACGATGCCCTCGTGCGCTGGGGTGGATTATTTGCCCAGCTAAAATACCAAGAAGGAAATATCACCGCTTTCATAAACCTTACAGGCTCCTATTCAGGCTATAAGCGCATCGACTATTTTATCCCAAAAACGCTTGAAGTTGGCGATACCACCTTGATAATCGACTACAATACGACAATCGATTACCGGGGTGTTACTTACGACCGCAATTCACCTGGCCTTAAAACCAACGAATCGGATTGGAAATATTTACCAGGATTTACTGTAAAAGGTGGAGCTAATTACAACCTGAGCGAAAGAATGAACGTGTTTGCCAACGTTGGGTACCTTTCAAAAGCACAACGATTTAACAATGTATTTGACTACGACAACAAATTGTTTTTAGAAATTAAAAATGAACGTGTAAAAGCCATTGAATTGGGATATAGTTATGTTGCTCCGCGGGTAACTTTCAATTTCAACGCATACTATACTGTGTGGGAAAATAAACCTACCGACGGCACTTTCTCCTTTCCCGATCCTGACGACCCAACCAACAGATTGACTGCCAACATCAACAACATGAATGCCATTCATAAAGGGCTTGAATTTGAATTTGGATACAAGATCACCGATAATCTTGAATTCCAAAGTATTCTGTCGTTGGGCGACTGGAAATGGGACTCGAAAGACACCGCTCTGATATACAACGACAACGGAGTATTGGTTGGAAAAAAACCCTTTGATGCCCGTGGATTATACGTTGGCGATGCAGCACAATTCCAAAATCGGGAAAGTTTGCGCTGGGAAGTTATCGACAACCTGTATGTTTCCGGCGACTTTACCTGGTTTGGGAAACATTACGCCGAATTTAACCCCATCGACTACGATCCGGTTTTAAACCCTTGGGCTTTCGACGAAAACGGAGATCCTCGCCAGTCATGGAAAATACCAAATTATTACATGGTTGATTTTCATGCCGGCTATTTCTGGAAAATTGATAAAATTGGATTTCAAATTAGAGCCAGCGTACTCAATGCACTAAACGGAAAATACATTACTGATGCACAAAACAACGACACTTATCTGGGACTTGCCTCCAGCGGCTTTGATGTCAACTCTGCCAGCGTGTTCATGGGCATGGGTCGCAGGTTTGTGGTTTCGCTAAGATTAAGCTTATAAAACTTTAGCATGGTTTTTGTTAACCATTTGATCTTAAGTTTAAAAATATATACTTTTTAACAAAAGCATTATAACAATTCACATAAAATGAAAAAAACACTAATTATCACCCTATTACTTGCTGGCTTCTTCACCTTTAGTCATGCACAAAACACCATCCTCGAAGCCAGACAAATGGGCGAAGGTGCAGTAGTTACCGTTAAAGGAATAGCAACAAATGGTGGCGAAATGGGAATCATTCGCTATTTACAGGACGAAACAGCCGGTATTGCGGCTTATGGTTCTGCCGTAAGTGTTGTTAACCGTGGCGATTCCATATCAGTCACAGGTACATTAAAAATCTACAACCAATTACTCGAAATCGATCCTATCTCGAATGTTACTGTACTATCTACGCTCAATCCCATCCCCGCCCCTGTAGTTGTAACACCCGACCAGATAAACGAAACCGTCGAAGGAGAGTTGGTCCGAGTATACAATGTATTGTTCAACGATGCCGGTCAAGACTTTACAGGAAACAAAAAATACACCTTCACCTCCAATGGAGAAACCGGGTATATGTATATTAAAAATGGTCAGGATTTTGTAGGCACCCTCATACCCAGCGCTCCTGTCACCTTAACGGCTATTTGCTCGCAATTTGATTTTAGCAACCCCAACCTTGGCTACCAACTGTTGCCCCGCGATCTGGTTGACATCTTTATACCAAGCTCCATTTATTTGGTAGATGCCCTTATGAATACTGAATTTACCGCAACCGACTTGTTCTTTTCATGGAATACCAACATCGAAGGCACTACAGAAATGTATTATGGCGCTACAGAAGAAACATTTATGGCTAATATTATTCAAACTTCGGGAAGCTCAACGTCACATGAAATGGATTTATTCGGATTAGAAGCAGGTACAATTACTTGGGTGCAAGCATTTTCAGTAAGTGGCAGCGATACTGCTAAATCAGCAGTTACGCCCTTTGCCACCATCTCAAACTCAACAGGTAATATAAAAGCATACTTCAATACCATTGTCGATAATTCATATTCAACAGGAGAAAATGCCATCTATCTTCACGATTTAATTGACGACACCGTTATAGCTTACATCAATCGTGCGAAATACACCATTGACTTTACCATGTACAATTTTAACAACAGCGGCATGAGCGACATAAGCACTGCATTGATTGCTGCTGCTGACAGAGGGGTTCGTGTAAGGGCTATTGGCTGTGGAACGACGGCAAACCTAGGTATGGACGAACTGGAAGGCACCGCTGTAAATGTGTTGATCGGCCCTGATGGCGGTCAGCGTCCGGGTATTATGCACAACAAATTCATCATCTTCGATGCAGAATCTGATAACGCTAACGATCCTTTAGTTTGGACAGGTTCCACTAATTTTACAGAAGGCCAAATCAATTTGGATGCTAACAATGTAATAATTATTCAGGATCAAAGTTTGGCCCGCACCTACCAAATTGAATTTGAAGAAATGTGGGGATCAACAGGCGCCGAACCCAATGCCGCACTTGCTCGTTTTGGTTCCGAAAAAAGAAACAATACTCCACACGAATTTAAAATTAATGGCAAACGGGTAGAATGTTACTTTAGTCCTTCTGATGGGGTAAACGCCAAAATTGTAGAAACCATTAACACCGCTGATAATGATTTGAGTGTTGCAACCATGCTCATTACAAGAATTGAAATGGCAGAAGCCATAGTGGCTAGAAAATCAGCCGGAGTTGCCGCAAATGTGATTACAAATGCCGAAGGCAACAACAACACAACCGTTAACAGCCTATTGGCAGAATCGCTTACCACACATGTGACTTTCGACGACATTTCGGCAGGCATCCTTCACCACAAATACATGATTGTCGACCAAGGTGCTGCTGCTTCAGATCCAATTATATTCACAGGATCGCATAACTGGAGTGCTGCTGCTGATAACGAAAATGATGAAAATACAGTAATTGTGCACGATGGCACGATGGCTAATGTATATTACCAACAATTTGTACCTAGATTTATAGAAAACTATGGTGTTCTTTTTGAACTAACTGAACCGCCAACAGCCAATAACGATGAGGCAGAAACCGTTATCTCAGAAAGTATAGTTGTTCCGGTTTTAGAAAATGACGTAATGTTAGCACCTGTTTTTATTAGCATTGAAACGCCGTCGACACAGGGTAACTCTTCTACTTCATTTTCAAATCCAAACGTAATTATATACTCCCCCGATGAAAATTTCTACGGAACAGACTCTATGGAATATAGAATTACCTATCAGGCAGCCCCTACCCTTTATGCTGTTGCCAAAGTTTATTTTACCGTAATCGACAACAGCGGAGTAGATGAGCTTTTTGCTAACGGAACCGTGACGGTTTTCCCTAACCCCGCACAGGACAACATAAACCTCAGCTTCAACCTGAAAGAAAAAACACCTGTTAACATTACTTTAAGCGATATTTCTGGAAAACAAATCGCTTACAAAAGTTACGAAGCTGCGACGGGCAACAACCAACTAAGCTTTAATGTTAGCACTGCCGCCAAAGGAATCTATTTGTTAAATATCAATACTGAAAAAGGATCACTCAACTATAAAGTAGTGATTAAATAGCCTTTAATGAAGATAAAAAAAGCGGGATGATTTGAATCATCCCGCTTTTTTTGTGGGAAAAAATCAGGAGGTTAACAGAACTACTTCTTATGCTTTGTAACCCATTCTCTGGCATTTACGAAG
>CAYWNI010000072.1:0-10859 GCA_964459525.1 uncultured Lentimicrobiaceae bacterium
ACTGTTATTTCTGCCGATTTACGTAAGGTACATCAAATTTTAATAAACTTCCTTGAAAATGCCCTTACTTTTACCCATGAAGGGCAAATTGACATGGGTTTTTTTATTGAGAACAAAAATGGAATTTGCTTTTATGTGAAAGATTCAGGAGTAGGTATTGACCCCAAGTTTCACGAGTCTATTTTTGAACATTTCCGACAAGTGGATAATTCTCCAACACGTGAAATTGGTGGGTCAGGGCTGGGTTTAGCCATTGCGAAAGGTATGGCTAACCTGATGAAGGGCTTTATTACGCTAAACTCGAAACCAGGTAAAGGGTCTGTGTTTTATCTTCATCTTCCTGAGTCAATTATCTCGGTAGAGCCATTTATGCCAATTACTGATCCAATCGATGAAAAATACAATTGGCAAGGAAAAAAGCTTTTGGTTGCTGACTACGAACTGGTTAATTTTAACCTGATAAAAGTGATGTTGGCTAAAACAGATATTGAGGTGTCGTGGGTTAAAACCGGAGAGGAGCTTATTGCCGAAATATACAATCAAAAACCTCATGGATTAATCATCGATTCAGGACTGCCCGGCAAGCCTTTTACTGATTTTTTGGCTACCATCAAACGACGTTATCCTGCCATACCTATGATACTTTTTGATGCTGAAGCTGATATGGATAATTTATCGGCTAGTGAAAAAAATAAAGCTGATTATTACCTGACTAAACCCATTAATAAACAAATTCTCTTAAAAACAATTTCAGCTTTGTTTGAACGCCAAAGTTGAAGCCTTTCTAGGTAAATTACATGCAACCATTTCTTTAGCGTTTCTGTCCCATAGCTGAGTGTTTGAAGAATTTATTAACTTGCTGCCCAATTTGTTCTGCAAAAGTCAGGACGGAAAAGGGATGCATGAAGTTCGATAAATCATTTATTCACAGGCTTTTAAAAAATGATAAGAAGGCGCAGGAAGCTTTCTATCAGCAGCTTGCGCCAAAAATGTATGGCATTTGTTTGCGTTTTGCCTTGGATAAAGATGATGCGGCTGATATTCTTCAGGATGGTTTTATCAGGGTTTTCGTTCATTTAAAAGACTATAGAGGTGAGGGATCCATAGAAGGATGGGTGCGCAGAACAATCGTAAATACAGCAATTAATTACTATAACAAAAAAATGAAACAGGGCATAAAAACAGATATTGAAAACCTGAAAAATGTAAATCAAACCCGGAATCTGGTCATTGAGAATATGTCCTCAAATGAGTTGCTGGAAATTATAAATGAACTGCCCAACGGATACCGCACTGTTTTTAATCTGAATGTAATTGAAGGGTATACCCACAAAGAAATTGGCGATATGTTGGGGATATCTGAAAACACCTCTAAATCTCAACTTTCGAGAGCCCGTGTGAGCCTGCAAAAACGCTTGAAATTAATTGAAGAAAAAGAAAATCTTGGAACCAAATAGCGACCATATCAATCGGCTGATAACAGAGAAGTTAAACTCCTTTGAGCCTGCTCCTCCTCCCCATGTTTGGGAAGGCGTTTTGGCTGGTTTGGAAGCCAACCAAAAAGCAATGAATCGTCGCAAAACTGTTCGATATGCTGCTGCCGCACTGCTGGTAGTTTTGCTCTCCACATTGGGTTGGTTTCTACTATCTGATGCAACCATTGAAAACAGCGTGACATCCAAAGATTTACTCGTTGAATCAAAAACCAGCAGTATTGGGGTACCCGTTCAGGATATTGAAACCAACGATTTTACCCAAACTAGCCAGTTAAACAATCCTGAATTAAATGAAAATGATGGTGTTGAACTTGTTGAATTAGCCGAATCAGAGCCGAAACCACTAGCTCAGTCTGCTGTTGTAAAACCTAATTATAGTACTGATAACAAGGGTGTTCTTGATAGTAAAACGGTTTTATCTCCACCTAAAATTCGATTTACCAGCCATCAATCAGACCTTCTATTCCGTAAGACAAATGGGTTGAATAGTGCTAATAAAGAATTGATTTCTCAAAATACAAGCAATACAAATGAGCTGGATTTGGGTAACCCGACCAAAGAAAAGAAAACGAAAGTCTCTTATTGGACAGCCTTCACGGGTTTGAGTGCCGAGTTTGCTATTACATCGTTCGATTCAGTTACAATGCTAAACTCCTACACTTTGCATTTTGAGCCTACTTTATACCTGAATAAAAACTGGTTTGTACGTTCAGGTATAGGCGTTTCTTATGCTCACGACAGGGGCTTTGCAAAACTGGATTACATTTCGAATGATTATATGGGCACATACAACGATGTGTACAACGTTACCTTTGACTCAGTAAATGGCCAGGTTGTGCCAACTTACCATACCAAAACCGTTGAGGTTTGGGATAGTGTTCGTCATTTGGTGGTTTCAGAAGTAACCAATCGTTATGCGTATATTCAAATACCATTGTTGCTGGGTTATTACCATCAAGCCAGAAACTCGGGCTTAAACTGGTATGTGTATGGTGGTCCAGCCATTAATATTCAAGCAGGCCGTACCATTGAAGAACCTAATCCAGCCGGCCAATACATTGAAATTTTGAGCCTACAAAACAGACTTCCCGAACGCAACAAGGTATATTATCAATTGTGGTTTGGTGTAGGTGCCGAATATAAGCTAAACGATCGCTTTTCGGTTGCTATAGAGCCCGGATACCGATACTATTTAAACACGATTTATAACAAAGAAGGTTACAAAAAGCCGATCTCTGCTTTTTCGATAAAAGTAGGAGCTGTTTTGCGGCTTAAATAATGAAAACGATAATGGTGAATATTTTTAACATAGGTAGAAAGAGAATAAACAATTCGTTGTTGGCATTAGTTATGCTTTCTTTTACAGTGGGATATGCAACAAATGAACCGAATAAGGTATTGATTTCCGGACAGGTATTGCACGTTCAATATGGCGGGCCAATAGCAAATCATTTAGTTACAGTAAGTTACGCAAACGGTGGGGTTGAAAGAACCAATTATTATACAAACGAAGTATATACCAATCAAGATGGCTATTACTACGATACAATTAAGACCGATAATAAAAGCGGAGAAGTTATTATTTCCACATTTGATAAAGATCAAAAACCCTACGAACAGGTTCATCATTTTAGGTTTATCGATAATCTTTTTTCAAATATTCTGTTGAGTAATTTTTTTGTTGATGCACCATACCAGTTTAAACCATTGCAGGCCAGATTTAAGTATGTTCAAAAGGCTTATGGCGATAGGTTTCGGTTCAGTTTTTTCGATCAAACAACTAACCCTAATATTGTTTCAAGAGTTTGGGATTTTGGCGATGGAACGCAATCTGATTTACGAAATCCTGAACATCAATATTCTACATCCGGTTTGTATAAAGTTAGTTTAACTGTTACAGCTCAGAATTTTTCCCATCATTTTTCGAATACCATTACCCAGCTTATTTATATTTCTGCTGCCGATTTTTACCACTTAGGAGGTCATGTGTTTTCTGATTATATGCCTATAGATTTAGGCTGTGCATTTTTATACTCAATTGATTCTCTTAATGTTTTGAAGGCTGTTGATACTGCTCACATCGACACCTTGGGGTATTACTATTTTTACCAAATGCCTGCCGGTGATTATATTGTTAAAAGTGAATTGTCGCCTAACTCTGCTCTTATTCATGGATTTCTGCCAACTTATTTTGGCGATTTTCTCTATTGGCAACAAGCTCAGCACATTCATTTAAACCATACTTCGTGGGAGTATGATATTCATTTGAAGTCATCCGATGAAGTGTTTATGGGAAATGGCATGATTGAGGGTAAAATTGAATACGATAATTTACCACGAGGTATGGGCTTATCAAAACCCGCTTCGGGAGTAAATGTTTATTTGATCGATGATGAAGACAATATTCTTACATGCAGAAAATCAAATATCGAAGGTGTTTTTGATTTTGAGAATATTGAGGCAAAAACCTATTGGATTTATCCTGAAATTACCGGTGTAACAGCCGAAAAAATTGAAGTTGTCCTTTCGTTCGATGATCCACATGTGGGCGGTATTCACATTACCATTGTTGATGATGTAGCCATTGGCATACATGATCAGGATGGGATTTTATCGCAGGATATTCAGTTGTATCCCAATCCTGTTTCTGATAGGCTTATCGTGCAATTTACTGATCTAAAACAAAAAAATATTGCTATTGAGCTTTGTAATTCAATGGGACAAGTTGTTTATGCCAGTGCATCCCCTGAGTTACTTATGGAAAAAATGCAAATAGATGTAAGCAAATTTCCATCTGGGATATATGTGTTAAAGCTGATCCAAAACGGAAAAGCCCAAAGCTGGAAAATCCTCGTTAATAAATAGCTTATTTAGTGTCCGTAAGAAAACCCATATAATTTATCTGTCTCTTGCAGAGACTATTTAAAGCTCCACCGTGAGCCTTCTTTGGTGTCTTTCACCTGAATATTCAGTTTAGCTAGTTCGTCTCGTATGCGGTCTGATGTCGCCCAATCCTTGCTGTCTTTGGCCTGTTTGCGCAATCCCAAAATAGTTTCCATCAAATAATTTACAAGCTTGTCGTTCTGACTTCCTTTTTCAGGAATAAGCCCCAGAACGTTAATAAGAAAATGACCAAAAAGCTTTTTAATTTCTTCAATATGTGTTGCCTTCAGCGTCATTATACCATCGTTGGTTTGATTAATAACTTTGCTCAACTCGAAAAGCACGGCAATGGCGATAGGAGTATTAAAATCGTCATTCATGGCCGACTTGAGTGCCTCTTCGTGGGTTTTTATATCAAAAACAGCAGTTTCGTCAGGTTTGAGTGATTCGAGTAGTGCGAACGACTCAAAAAGTTTCACCAGTCCTTTTTCGGCGGCTTGTAGGGCTTCGTTGGAGAAATCGAGCGTGCTGCGGTAATGTGCTTGTAAGATAAAAAACCGAATAGTCATGGGCGAATAGGACTGGGCAAGTGCTTCATGTTTTCCACTAAAAAATTCATCAAGCGTTATAAAATTATTGAGCGATTTGCCCATCTTTTGCCCATTGATGGTAATCATGTTGTTGTGCATCCAGTATTTGGCCGGATCGTGGCCTTTGGCTGCATTCGACTGTGCGATTTCGGATTCGTGGTGCGGGAATAGCAAGTCCATTCCTCCGCCGTGAATGTCAAAAGTTTCGCCCAAGTATTTAGCTCCCATTGCTGAACACTCCAGATGCCAGCCAGGAAAACCTTCGCTCCAAGGAGAAGGCCAGTGCATGATGTGGCGCGTATCAGCTTTTTTCCACAATGCAAAATCAAAGGCGTTTTTTTTCTCGTCCTGTCCGGCGAGTTGCCGTGTATTTTGTAGCATGTCTTCCAGCTTTCGTCCCGATAATTTCCCGTATTCGAATGAGTGATTGTATTTTTCAACATCAAAATAAACTGAACCTTCCGATTCGTAGCCATAGCCATTTTTGAGAATCGTTTTTACCAATTCAATTTGTTCGATAATATGGCCTGAAGCAGTAGGTTCAATGCTTGGGTGAAGCAAATTGAGCTTGTCCATGTTGGCATGGTAACGGTCGGTAAAATACTTGACCACTTCCATTGGTTCGAGCTCTTCTAACCGTGCTTTTTTGGCAATTTTGTCTTCTCCTTCATCGGCATCATTCTCAAGGTGGCCAACATCGGTAATGTTGCGCACATACCTTACTTTGTAGCCAAGTTCTTGCAAATACCTGAAAACAATATCAAAGGTGATGGCCGAGCGGGCGTGACCCAAATGGGCATCGCCATAAACCGTGGGACCACACACATACATGCCTACATGCGGTGGGGCAATGGGTTCAAACAATTGTTTTTTTCTGACTAGCGTGTTATAGATATGAAGTTTGGCTTCCATGGCCTAAGTTTTTTTGGCAAAATTATAAAAAGACAACTGAAAACAAGGGTGAATTTAACAGCATTTTAAACACCGTTTAAATGCTGTTTTAGCCTTGCTTAAACATGTTTTACAAAACAACGCCGACGCTTATGCTGAATGTGGTCGTAGTTTTTCCAGGTAGTAGCACCTTTGAGGTTTGTTTCAAACATGCCGGTAGTCTCCACGTATTTTACTCCGTTGTCAATCATGCTACGTTGTAACTCGCTGATTAATATAGCCGGAAGTCCTAACTTTTGAAAATGTGGATCGACGCCGGTTAGTAATAAGTCCATGACTTCGGGGTTGTTGAGCGCTTTTTTAATGTGTGCAAAACCAAACGGGAATAAATGGCCTTTGGCTTTTTGCATGGCTTTGGAGAGGCTTGGCAACCCAATGATGAACGCGGCCAATTGTCCATCCTTTTTTATCATAACTATGTACTTTGGCACAAGAACATCCATGTATTTTTTTGTAGCACTTTTTATAAGGTCATCTGAAAATGGGCTCACATAAGGTAGTTCATCGAAAGCCTTGTTCAGTAAATAAAAAACATCGTTTAGGTAGTAGGCCATTTCCTTTTTTTCTTTCAGGTGAATAACCTCCAGATTGTTACGTTGTTTGATAATTTCAACTAAGCGGGTGGCTTTTTCAGGAATTTCTTCAATTTTTAGCAAAAACTCAACCCAATCATTTTCCTTTTCATACCCCAAATTCTCTATATGTTTCTGGTAATAAGGAAAATGCATTACCGAAGCAATTGAGGGCAAATAATCAAATCCTTCAATTAGTAAACCTTGATTGTCGAGGTTGGTAAATCCTAAGGGGCCATGAATACCAGTAACGCCTTTGTTAATTAACCATTTTTCCGCTGTTGCGAACAATGCTTTGGAGACTTCTTGATCATCAACAACTTCAAAACGGGTAAAACGACCCATTTCTGTTCCTATTTTTTTGTTGTATTCGCGGTTAATAATGGCACCAATACGGCCTACACAGCTTCCGTTTTGCCATGCTGTCCAGAATTTTGCTTCACAAAAATTAAATGCTGGATTGCTCTCCGCTGTTAATTGTTTCACTTCATCAGAAATAATGGGGGGTACCCAATAGGGATGATTTTTGTAAAGTTTGAACGGCAAGCTGACAAAATCGTGACGATCGCGTTTGTTTACAACTTCTTTGATTTCAATCATGTAGGTTTATATATTGGAATGTTTTTGCAAATATACGACAACCAAGTAAGTAAATTGATACCAAAAGGGTTTTTGATTCCGATACTTGTTTAAATTTGCAATTGTTAATTAAATAACATAGCAATGGAAAAAATTTTGGTAATTGGCTGCTCAGGGCAGATAGGTTCGGAACTAACCATGGCGTTGCGTGGTAAATATGGCAACGAAAATGTTTATGCGACTGATATTAAATATCCTACGGATGAAGTTCGCGACAGCGGTCCTGGTCAGATATTGGATGTGATGGATTTTCAAAACTTATTGCATTACCTAGTACGTAACAATATTACCCAAGTTTATAATCTGGCTGCTGTGTTATCAGGAAATGCCGAAAAAATTCCATTGCAAGCTTGGGATATTAACATGAAAGCACTTATGAACACCATTCTCGCCGCCCAGCAATCTGATGCAAAAAAACTCTTCTGGCCAAGTTCAATTGCTGTTTTTGGCCCCACAACACCTCGCCATAATACACCTCAACTTACCGTTATGGAGCCCAATACAGTGTATGGAATTTCAAAACTGGCTGGTGAACGCTGGGGCGAGTATTATTTCCAAAAATATGGTATCGATTTTCGTAGCGTGCGTTATCCTGGATTAATTAGTTATAAAACTGAAGCCGGTGGTGGCACTACTGATTATGCCGTTGAGATATTTTATGAAGCAGTGCGCCATGGGAAATACGAGTGCTTCCTGTCCGAAAATACAGCCCTCCCCATGATGTTTATGGACGATGCCATCAATAATACCATTCGCTTAATGGAAGCTCCCGGCGAAAAGCTTTCGCTTCGTTCGAGCTATAATGTTGCCGGAATTTCATTTACTCCGAAACAACTGGCCGAATCCATACAAAAATACATGCCGGAATTTAAAATTACCTACAAACCTGATTTCCGACAAGCAATAGCCGACAGCTGGCCAGCGAGCATTGATGATAGCATTGCACGACGCGATTGGGGTCTTACTGATGAGTTCGATTTGGACAAAATGACCAAACTAATGCTTGAAAAAGTAGCGGAAAAACTAAAATAACACACTTTTATTCAGCTGGTTAAAGCTGTTAAGCACCCTTCATAACCCCCCTGCATTTGATGATTTAACAATTTTTTAACTTTTATGTGTTGCAACATATAATGTTAGTACGTATTTTTGCCGCTACTAATTTTAACACGAAAACACATGAAAAAAACTGCATTAACACTATTGGCTTTTGTATTTACAGCTGGATTATGGGCACAAGCCACCCATTGGGAGTTTGACAAATCGCACACCTCAATTGAGTTTGAAATTGAGCACATGGTTATTTCAGAGGTAACAGGTAAGTTTTCTGATTTTAACGGAACGGTGAAATCGAATGCCGATAACTTTGAAAATGCTAAAGTTGACTTCAGTATTGAGGTAAATAGCATCAACACCGAAAACAGTGACCGTGATGATCATTTGCGTGGCGCTGATTTCTTTGATACCGAAAAGTATCCTCAGATTACTTTTGCAAGCACCAAATTTGTAAAGGTTTCTGACAAAAAATATGTGCTCACAGGTGATTTAACCATGCACGGTGTTACCAAACAGGTGGATTTGAACGTAACTTTTGGTGGCATGGTTGTAGATCCATGGGGAAACACCAAAGCCGGGTTTAAACTTACCGGAGAGCTCGACCGCAAAGATTTTGGTTTGACTTGGAGTAAAACCCTTGAAACAGGTGGTCTTTTGGTTGGCGATGAAGTTACCATTACTGCTAGAGTTCAGTTATTACAAATGAAGGAGTAATTATGGAAGATCCAAAAATTGCCAGTAAAAAACCGTTTGTACTCGATTTGGAACCAGACACTTATTTCTGGTGTTCATGTGGTAAAAGCACAAACCAACCCTACTGCGACGGCTCTCATAAAGGCACTGAATTTCGTCCTGTAAAAACGGTTTTGGAAGCACAAAAAAAAGTGGCCTGGTGTGGTTGTAAACACAGCGCTAACAAGCCTTTTTGTGATGGGTCACACGCCAAATTATAAAAAAGATAAACACATAACAAGTGCAGGGAGGCCAGTGAATTGCCTTCCTGCTTTTTAATTTTAACACAGTGATTGATTTTTGGAACAAACGGTATGGTTCAGCAGATTACGCTTATGGCACCATGCCCAACCTTTTTTTTTAGAGAGAGCATTGCTGGACTTGTTCCTGGAAAAATACTTTTTCCGGCTGAGGGTGAAGGAAGAAATGCTGTTTACGCTGCCAAGCAGGGATGGGAGGTAACGGCTTTCGATAGTTCGGTAAATGCTAAAAACAAGGCTTTAAATTTTGCCCAGACATCGCGGGTTAGATTGCATTACGATGTGGTGGATGCCTTTGATACAGATTATCCAGACGCATATTTTGACTGTTTGGTCTTTGTGTTTGTGCATTTGCCTGAATCGTTGCGTCGCAAGTTTCATCAGCGCATGCTGCAAAGCCTTAAACCTGGTGGAACGGTAATATTTGAGGGGTTTGCAAAAAAGCAAATTGAATTAGATACTGGTGGCCCTCGAAACGTGGATATGTTATTTTCAGCAGATGATATTATTGGAGATTTCCAAGGACAAATTCATCCGTTGGTGGTGGAAGAAAAAGAAATTGAGTTGAATGAAGGCCGTTTTCACCTTGGAAAAGCACACGTTATCAGGTTTAGAGGAACAAAAACTAAAATCCATGAAAATAGATGATGAAATAAAAGGGCGATTTAGAAACGAGTACCATCGGGGCATTATTAATCTTACCTACACCAACAATCAATTAAACCGCAATTTTTTTAAGGTCGTTCATAAACACGGAATTAGTATTCAGCAATACAATATCCTTCGGGTTTTGCGAGGGTTTAAAGATAAGGCTTGTAGCATTGGTTTTCTAAAAGAACGCATGCTCGACCAGAGTTCTGATGTTAGCCGACTGGTTGACAGACTGGTAGGTAAAAGACTTGTAGAGCGAACAGAAGGATTGACCGATAGGCGGCAAAAAGATGTGGCAATTAATCAAAGCGGACTGGATTTATTGAGCAAAATGGATGATTGTGAAAGGCAAATAGACGAGCTGCTCAAGGTATTAACATTAGAGGAAGTTCAACAACTGAACGGTCTTTTAGATAAAATAAGGGGTTAGTACTTTATCGGATAACTATTCTCTTTTTTGAAGAAGTTCAGCATAATATCTAATTGCTGGCTGAATAAACCTGTGTATTTTATATCTAAAAATAATTATCTTTGAAGTTGAAATTCATATTCTTAGGTAATGAAAACCTTATCATCAGCCACCATAATCAGTAACTTTTTGTTAATTTCAGTTTTGTTTTTTTCTTTTAGTTGCAAGATTAAATCTGAAGTTCAGGAAACCCCGAACGACAAAGACATTTTTGGCGATATAGGTATTGTTGACTCAACAGTGTTCGATATCGATGGAAATTTGTACAAAATAATTCAAATTGGAGACCAACATTGGCTGCGATCAAACCTGAGAACCACCAGATATATTACTGGGAAACTAATTACAAGTGCAACAATTAATGAAAATTTAAGAAATCCCGACGGGGAGGGAATGGTCATCAATGACAGTATAAATAATAATTATGGAAAGCTTTATAACTACCATTCAATAATTGAAGGAGACCTATGTCCTGATGGTTGGCACATTCCAAGTTCAGATGAGTGGATAAAAATGATTGATTTTTTGGGTGGCGAGTGTAATCCGGAAATTTTGTCTCA
>CAYWNI010000073.1:0-10783 GCA_964459525.1 uncultured Lentimicrobiaceae bacterium
CGCTATCAATTCCTACTTCTCCGCTCAGGTTTTTTATTGCTTCAAGGTTCTCAAAATATCCAGTCGTGTCTCCTGAAATTAATCTGCACCAGCCAACTTTTCTTCTGGCGTCAATCAGGTAGTTTTTTCCGGCAAAGTTTTTCATAAAATAGTCGTAGCTACTGGCGGCTTTCGTGGTTTCAAGAGCGCGCAAATGACATTCAGCCTTGAGGTATTCGAGGTAATAAAAGGGGTAATAGTTTATGGTATCGTTGATGGTAGCAAAAGTTTTGACGGCTTCATCATTTTTTCCTGATTTCATCAACATGTTGATAGCCATGTATTTTAATAACAGGTTGTCGGAATTTTCATTCATTATCTGGTTAAATATGGAATTTTCTTGTGTGTTTTTTTCGTAGAAATTCATTTCGATCATAGCCAAATAAAATAATATTTCTTGCCTGAAAAACTGGTATTGGGGATTGTTTGTAGTTTGAAAAAGTGCTTGATTGAGCTCATTTTTTCCTTGCTCGACACTCCCAGACATGTTGATTATACCTAGCATCCACTGATACGAATCTGGCACAACGCCAATCATGGCGTGAATTGCACCCAGCGTGATTTGGTTAGGTAAAAAATCTGGAAATTTTTCCGTATTTTCTTCAGCAGCCCGATAAGCTCTGTTGAATTCAAGTGCTGCTGTAAAATACTCGCCAAACTTTAGCCGCGTGAGTGCCCATTGTAGATTGATGTTGGCGATTAGGTATTTTTTATAAGGGTTGGTATCCGGCAGTAATTCAATTTGCGCTAGTCGATCCGATTTGTTTTTTGATAAAGTTTCGAAAGTATTGGCATCTTCGCTAATAAAGAGGGTCAGGTAGTCGATATAGTTTTGAAGGTAGGTATACTGTAGGTTTTCGTTTTTGGCTTCAATGTTTCTGGTTATTAATTCGTTTGCTTCTTGAAACCGCAATGAAAACACCAGCTCATAGGCGTTCGTTACCTCAACCGTAAGGTTTGCGTTGGGTTGCGAGAGCAAGCTTTGTGAGCACAGCAAAATTATGGATAACCAGCGAAGCATAATTTGTTTTGAGGCGATAAAAGTAAACAAAAAAAGGAGTGTGAGAAACCCACACTCCTTCAGGTAAATCTATTTAAGCACTAGCTTTTAAGCTGTTCGTGTACAATTTCAGCAACTTCATTGTCAACCAGGATTCGTCCGCAATAATCACATACGATAATTTTTTTGTGCACCATTATGTCGAGTTGGTGCTGAGGAGGAATTTTGTTGAAACAACCACCGCAGGCATCACGTTCAATCTGCACTACAGCCAATCCGTTGCGTGCGTTGGTGCGAATACGTTTGTATGCAGTGAGCAGGCGATCTTCGATAAACTTTTCGTTTTCGCGTGATTTCCCAATCAGTTTTTCTTCTTCTTTTTCTGTTTCTGCAACAATGTCCTGAAGCTCATCATTTTTCGAATTGAGGTCGGCAGTACGCTCATTTAATCGATTTTGAGCCAAAGCGATTTCTGCATTCAGCATTTCGATTTTATAGATGGCTTCTTTTATTTTCTTTTCTGAAAATTCAATTTCCAGCGCCTGAAACTCGAGTTCTTTAGTCAAAGAATCATATTCCCGGTTATTTCTAACGTTTTGTTGTTGCTCCTCGTAGCGTTTTATTAGCGAATTACTTTCTTTTATCGCTTCTTTTCTGTGTAAAACAGTTTGGTTATGCTGCTCAACTTCCTCGTTAAAATTGTCGATGCGTGTTTTGAGTCCGGCAATCTCATCTTCAAGATCTTCTACTTCCAGAGGTAACTCTCCTCGAATAATTTTAATTTTATCGATTTGGGAGTCAATTTGTTGAAGACTGTAGAGGGCAATGAGTTTTTGCTCAACACTAAATTCTTCTTCCTTCATTAATTTTTCTTTTGACATAAGTGCTTCGATTACAGTTTTACAAAAAGGAAACAGGATTGATGTTCTTTTTTGAAATTCGGAGTGCAAAATTAGGAAAATTTTTGGTTATTAGACTTTCTAGTAATTCTTTTGTACCTTGTTCTGTTTCAAAATGTCCGGCGTCTACAATGGTCATTTTACCTCGGTGTTCAAAAAACTCATGGTATTTGATGTCTCCGGTAATAAAAATGTCTGCTTTGGCCTTTGCCGCTGCTTCAATAAGGAAACTACCGCTGCCTCCACAAATGGCAACTGTTTTTACCTGATGTTTTATTAATTGGTTGTGTTTGATGTATTGGCAATCCAGATTTTTTTTGATTTTACGAAGAAAATCAAGGGGCATCATGGGTTGTTCCAAGTTGCCAATCATTCCGCTGCCGATGTTGTTTAATACGTTATCGAGGGGATAAATGTCGTAAGCAACTTCTTCGTAAGGGTGTGTTTCCATCATCGCGTTTATCACGCTGTGAACTTTAAATGAAGGTGCTATAGTTTCAATTCTAACTTCAGACTCCGTGTGTATTTTGTCCTTTTCACCTACAAAAGGCTTGGTATTTTCGTGGCCCATAAATGTACCTTCGCCTTGCTGATTGTAACTACAGTGGCTATAATTACCAATATGTCCTGCACCAGCCTCAAACATGGCCATTCTAACTTTTTCGGCGTAAGCCGTTGGGCAGAAAGTGACTATTTTTTTTAGATTTCCTGTTTTTGGAGCTAAAATTCGGGTGTTTGCCAATTCCAGTTTTTGTGCCAGCTGGCTGTTTACGCCCGCCTCAACATTGTCGAGGTTGGTGTGGATAGCATAAATGGCCACGTTGTGTTTTATGGCATTAATAACACAGGTTTCAACTTCCGAGTTTCCGTTTAATCGTTTTAGTCCTTTAAAAATTAGGGGGTGGTGTGCTATGATAAGATCGCACTGGTGAGCAACTGCCTCCTCAATAACCTCGGGGGTTACATCAAGGGTAATGAGGGCTTTGTTTACCATTTGGTTTGGCGACCCAATGAGCAGCCCTGAATTGTCGTAGGATTCCTGCAATGATATGGGCGCAAGATGTTCGAGAAAGGTCGTAATACTGGATAGTTTTAATGACATAATTTACAAAAACTTTATATGAAGTCCATTGATATTTTTTATACTTTAGTCCACGATATGCTGATATCTATTTCAAAGATACATACAAATAGTAATTTTTGGCTACAACGGGTGTTAAAATATTAAAAAGCGTAAACTTCCGATGAATTCTTTTCGATTTTTATTGTTTCCATTGGCTTGGCTTTACGGACTAGCTATTCGATTTAGGCATTGGATGTTCGACCTTGGCGTTTTAAGAACCCACACATTCCAAATGCCGATTATTGGCGTTGGTAATTTGTCTTTAGGAGGAACCGGCAAAACCCCTTTTATCGAATATCTTATCAGGCATTTTTATACTGATTACAAGCTTGCTGTGCTAAGTAGGGGCTATGGTCGCAAGTCTAAAGGATTTTTGTACGCCAATCAGTTTTCGAGTTACGAAGACATTGGCGATGAGCCCATGCAATACTTAAGAAAGTTTACAGGTAAAATTAAAGTGGCAGTTGACGAAGATCGTGTCGAAGGTGTGCGCAGTTTGATGGCTGACGACCAGCAACTCGAAATGGTTTTACTCGACGATTCATTCCAACACCGCTACATTAAACCGGGATTGTCGATTCTTTTAACCGATATGCATAAACTGTATATGGAGGATTACCTTTTGCCTGTCGGTAGCTTGCGCGATGTGGTTTCTCAGGCAAAACGTGCTGACATTATTGTGGTTACGAAAACTAATAAAGTTTTGTCTCCAATTACCCGGAGGCGAATTAAAGGCGTATTGAAACCTGAACCTCAGCAGTCGCTTTATTTTTCCTTCCTCGATTACGGTGAACCGGTCTCTTTCCCTGAGAGCACTGACATTTCTGTGTTTAAAAAAGCGAGAATAATTATTTTGTTTACAGGTATTGCCAACAGTTACCCATTCCAAGAATACCTCCGCGATTTATGCACTGAGCTTATCGTTATGGACTATCCTGATCATCATAAATACAAGCGCAAAGACCTTCAAAAAGTAAGGAGGGTGTATGACGAAACTTTTGGAGGAAGCAAAATTATTGTTACCACTGAAAAAGATGCCATGCGCCTGATAAAATCTGATTATCTTAGCGAACTCAAAGATATACCATTGTTTTATGTTCCTGTTCAGATGAAAATGCATGGGCTGGACGAAACAAATTTAATCAATCAACTAGCGAAATATGTTAAAACGAATAGAAGAAACAGTTAATTATATTCAAGGAAGAACCACCGCAAAACCAAGTATTGGCATCATTCTGGGATCAGGTATCGGCGAACTTGCCAATGAAATTGAACCCATTTCCATAATACCCTATCATGAAATCCCAAATTTCCCTGTATCCACCGTAAAAGGTCATGAGGGGCGGTTAATTTTTGGTATGCTGAATGGTGTTTTGGTTGTCGCCATGCAGGGTCGGTTTCATTACTACGAAGGATATTCCATGCAAGAGGTTACATTTCCCGTTAGGGTACTTAAGCAGCTTGGCATAAAAAATCTTTTTGTTTCAAATGCCAGCGGTGGGGTTAATGCTGATTTCGAGGTTGGCGACATCATGTTTATTACCGACCACATCAATTTAATGCCAAACCCGTTATTAGGAACTAACCTTGACGATTATGGCCCTCGATTTGTTGACATGAGCGAAGCTTACGATAAGCATCTGCTCCATGTTGCAAAAAAAATTGCCAGACATTTGGCTATTCCTTTTAAAACGGGTGTGTATGCAGGAATTTCCGGTCCTACTTACGAAACACCTGCCGAATATAAATACATTAAAATCCTTGGCGCAGATGCTGTTGGTATGTCAACAGTGCCTGAGGTAATTGTTGCCCGACACATGCAATTGCCTGTTTTTGCCGTTTCTGTAATATCCGATCTGGGTGTTGAAGGTAAAATTATGGAGGTTTCGCATAAGGAGGTTATTGAGGCTGTAAAGCGTGTAACACCAAAGTTAATTACTTTGTTCAAGAGTATTGTTTCAGAAGTAGAATCGTTATAAAACCATCGTTTGGAAAGAACTAAGCTGTATTTTGCCTCTGATTTTCATCTGGGCATTCCGGATTACAAAAGCAGCCTGAAACGAGAAAAAATGCTTGTTTCATGGTTGACACATGTTTCCAAAGATGCATCGGAGATATTCTTAATGGGCGATATTTTTGATTTCTGGTTTGAATACAAAACAGTGGTTCCAAAAGGGTTTGTTCGTTTGCTCGGGAAGCTTGCCGAAATTACCGATGCCGGAATTGTGGTTCATGTTTTTCGAGGAAACCACGATGTGTGGGCTTTTGGTTACTTGTCGCAGGAATTGAATATACAACTTCATCGTGATCCGGTAATACGTGAAATTGGAGGAAAATCATTTTTTTTGGCTCATGGCGATGGACTTGGCCCAGGAGATCACGGCTATAAATTTTTGAAAAAGGTATTTGAATTTAAACCCAATCAATTTTTGTTCAGGTGGTTGCATCCTGATATCGGAACAAGAATGGGGTTGTATTTTTCAGGTCGAAGCCGACTGGCCAATCTGGCGAAAGCCGGAAAACTGGATAGAGAGCCAGAGCAGCAAAAGGTTGTGCTTCTAGAATTTGCTCGGGAGCAGTTGGTACAAAACCCAGAAGTGAACTTTTTTATTTTTGGTCATCGGCATATTCCTGTTCTTGAGTATCTTACCAAAGATGCTCAGTTGGTTATTTTGGGCGACTGGATTACCCATTTTACCTATGCCGTTTTTGAGCATGGCAGCATGCAACTGCTCAAGTATAAAATGGAATAAACATATTAAGCGAATTTTTCGATCAGCTCTACCAACCTGCTGGAATAACCCATCTCGTTATCGTACCAGGCAACTACTTTTACCAATTTATTTTTATCGCCTAATACCGCTGTTAAGTTGGCATCGAATACTGCTGAGTGGGTATTTCCAATAACATCCACCGAAACAATTGGAGCCTCAGTATATTGCAGGATTCCCCGCATTTCTCCCTCTGATGCTGCTTTAAAAAGACTGTTCAATTCTTCTACACTAGCCGACTTTCTGAGTGTACAGGTAAAGTCGGTAAGCGACCCATCGGGGACTGGAACACGAATGCCTGCTCCTCCCAAATTGTTTTTTAAGTGAGGAAAAATTCGGGTAGCTGCTTTGGCGGCTCCGGTTGTTGTAGGTACTATGGCATAGGCTGCCGCTCGTCCACGTCGCCAGTCTTTATGCGGGCCGTCAACCAGGTTTTGGTCTTTTGTGTAGGAGTGAACGGTTGTAATAAAGCCTTTTTCAATTCCGTAATGGGTGTCGAGGATTTTAATTAAAGGTGCTACATTGTTTGTGGTGCACGAAGCATTGGATATAATTACATCATTACGGTCGATGATTTCGTCATTAACACCCAGAACAACAAATTTCACATCATCCGTTTCTCCTTTGGCAGGAGCTGAAATAATAACCTTTCGTGCGCCGGATTCCGTAACATGCTTAATGGCTGATTGTTTATCGACAAATAAACCTGTCGATTCAATTACTACATCTATTTTAAGCGATTTCCAGGGCAGTTTTCCTGGATCTGGCTCATTTAAGATGGCAATAGGTTTGTTGTTTATGATAATCTGATTATCTGTATGCGTAACAGTGCCTTTAAACTCCCGATGCACCGAATCGTATTTAAAAAGGTGAGCCATATTGGCTGAATCTGTCAGGTCGTTAATTGCAACCACTTCCATGTTGTTATTTTCAAGTATTTTCCGAAGGGTTATCCTGCCAATTCGGCCAAAGCCATTGATGGCAATTTTTATTTTATTCATTTGTAAAAAATTCATTATCACCTGTATATGCGTGATGTGTTGAGGATGTAAAGGTAGTTAATTTATCAACGACTGAAGCGGATTATCTTATTCCTTTGTCATTTTTCTATCTAGTTTCATTAGGTTTGATGTTCCTCGGGCAAGCAAACGCCCCGAGTTTTTTTGTGTAAGGTCGCAAACCACATGAATGATGCTTTTCCCTCTTTTCAGCACAATTCCATGTGCTAGAACCACATCTCCCTGAATGGCAGGTGCAAAATAATCAACGCTAAGGTTTATGGTCGTGTAATATTCTTTTTGTCCTAACGAGAACACTGTTGCCCCAATCATATCGTCCATAATTCCGGCAATTACGCCTCCATGTAACGTTTTTAGTGGGTTGGTCATTTCATGACGCACAGTGTATTCAAAGGTGAGTTTTCCTTCGGATACTTCAACAACTATTGGGTCGAGCCAACGCGTAAAGGGCGATGGCGAATTATCAAAATGTTGACCTATCTTTTCGGTTAGTATTTGAAGCACTGTTTTTTGTTCAGATTCCATTTCTTGGGTTTAAGGTTTCTCCAAACTGGGAACTATCTAACCAAAGTTACTGTTCCCTGCGTGGTGTAGTCAATATCGATCATGCTTGTGTATTTTATCTTGTACACAAAACTACCTGATGGTGTAGGTGTTCCTAGCCGCTAAATCATCGGCCATTCCCGATGACATAACAATTCCTTTTTTTGTTTCGAAACCTCCAAACATAAAACCATCAGAAAAATATCCTACGGCACGCGGATCTCCTTTAAATTGAATATTTTTGTATTGTGATTGGTTTACTCCTTTTAGGAAAACAGTGTCGATTAGAGCCACCACAGCAGCCGAGTCCTGACAGGGGACAATGGTAAAGTTTCCGAATTGTGCCCACATACTAAAAGGAGCTAAAAGCCATAAGAGGCCAGTTAAAGTCAATTTTCGAAGGTAGTATATCTTCATCCTGTTTGTATTTGGTCGGCGGCCGCAAAGTTAATAAATCAATTTATAAAATTATTCAGGCTGTAAAGTTTCAATTTTACACTTTAGTAATCGGTTTTGGAGGTTTAAAAAGGCTACTTTTGCACCAAATTTAAGCTTTGAGTCTCAAGTATAAACATTTATTTTTCGACCTAGACCGCACCCTGTGGGATTTTGAGAAAAGTGCTCTCGAAACATTTTCAGATATTTATAAACATTTTCACCTGCGCAAATTTGGTATTCCCTCGTATCAGATATTTTTTGAACATTATACACATCATAATGAGCACCTTTGGGATCTTTATAGAGTAGGTAAGATTGAAAAGGGGTTACTTCGTGATTTACGTTTCAGCTTAACGCTTAAAGATTTTGGAGTTGAAAATGAGAAGTTGGCTGCGGAGATTGGCGGTTTTTATGTGGAAGAAAGTCCACGCAAGGTTAATCTTTTTCCCAATTGTCATGAAACCCTGAAATACCTTAAACCCAAATATTCTCTGCATTTAATTACCAACGGATTTAGTGAGGTTCAGGAGGTTAAGCTAAGATCTTCTGCGTTAGATGTTTACTTTGAGGAGGTAATAACGTCAGAGGATGCTGGGGTTAAAAAACCTAATCCCAAGATTTTTAAACATGCTTTTGAACGTACAGGTGCACATGCCGAAAATAGCCTAATGATTGGAGATGATGTGGCTGTAGATATTGTTGGTGCGCAGCAGGTTGGCATGGATCAAGCCTTATTTGATCCGTATGGAAAACACGAGCCTTTTTTGGCAACATATCATATACAAGATTTGTCTGAATTGTCGGCGCTTTTATAAGTTGAGGTTTACTTCCAATAAGCGATTATGCTTTTCTTGGCTTTTACTTTATCACCAAGTTTTACATTAATGTCGATTTCATTAGAAAAATAAAAATCGACGCGTGAGCCAAAGCGAATTATACCAAATTCAGCACCTTGTTTGGCGCGATCGCCCACTTTAGCATAGCTGATTATGCGTCGTGCCATAACTCCTGCGATTTGCCTTAACAAAACAGATTGTCCATGCTTATTGGTCACAACAATGGTGTTGCGTTCGTTGAGCGTGGAGGACTTAGGGTTGTATGCAGCTAGGTATTTTCCTGGGTGGTATTGGGTGTAGGTTACGGCTCCTTCAATTGGATACCAATTTACATGCACGTTAAAGGGCGACATAAAAACACTGATCATCTTACAGGGGGCGTTAAAGTATTCTGATTCAACTACGTCTTCAATGGCTACAACTTTTCCGTCAGCTGAAGATAAAATAGCATTATCAACATGCATTACGGTTCTTTTTGGAACGCGAAAAAACGAAATTGTCCAGATAAGCTGTGCTGCAAGTCCAAGATAAAGAATGTATTGTATGCTGGCATACGGCACAAAACGATCTATGCCTAAAGCCAAAAAGCCAACAAATATAAGTGTGGTGGCAATTATTTTATATCCTTCGCGGTGAATTTTCATTGTAGTACAAAAATAAGAAAAACAAATGCAAATGGAGCAGCAAATAATACAGCATCAAAACGATCGAGGACGCCGCCGTGTCCAGGAAAAAGTGTCCCGCTATCTTTAACCCCCATATTTCGTTTGAGCATTGATTCTGCCAGATCGCCCAGTGTGGCTGAAACAACCAAAACAAGTGCATAAACAAGCCATATCTCAAGACTGAAAAGATCAGAAAGTTTGAAGAACACAAAAGCCGCTGCTAAAGCAAAAATAAAACCTCCGATTGCTCCTTCCCAGGTTTTTTTTGGTGATATGCGCTCCATAAGTTTATGCTTGCCAAAAAAAGTGCCTGTTAGGTAGGCGAAAATGTCGTTTATCCAAACCAATGTAAATAAACTTATTGGCAGGAGTATGTTTAGCTGTGAGTCAGAAATGTAAAAAAAAGCGTTTAGCAGGGCGAAAGGCAATGCAACATACACATATGAAAGTAGGTAAGATGAAACGTTTTTCCATGAGCCGTTTTTTTTGAAAAGCTCAAAAATAATGATCAGAAAAAAGATGGGCAGGACTAAGAGAATGAATTTATTGTCGAGATACGACAGAAGTACGAGTGCAACAATTGCATACAAAAGTACGCCTGTGGCGAGATAAAACCAGTTGTGTTTTTTTTGAGGAAGAAGGAGTTTGAAATACTCAGAAAGGCCGATGGTCATATAAATTCCCATCATCAGGAAAAAAGCAATGGGATGCCACAATATAGACCCGACGACAGATATTACAAATACACCTCCTGTTAAGGTTCTGGTAAGAATTTCTTTCAACCTAAAATTGTTAATTGACAAATATTGTGGCAAATCTACAAAATCAACTGATATTTCAACAGATTATGCATCATCTATCATAAACACGATCAAATTTTTAGAGCCGTGAGCACCAATAATCAGTGTTTTTTCGATGTCAGCTGTTCTGCTTGGGCCAGTAATTACGGTTATTTGAGATGGAAGTTGATTTGTGTATTTTGTTTTAAGAGCCGACATAGCTTCTTTAATTTCATGTAAAACCTGGGAGGCTTTAGCTACTATAAGGTGGGTATCGGCACCAACAATTAGGTTTCGTCCTGCAACTGCGGAGGAAACAATGATGCTCCCAAACCTAGACACAAGAAAGTCGCATCCGGTTATACATGTTTGAAAACCTAGAGATTTTTGCGGTAGAGTGGCCTTGATTTGAAAATTACCCAGTAATGAAATAAGTTGAGGGTCTGAACATGTTAGCTCGCCAAGGTCGTTGTTAGCGATCAAGGCACTCAGGTTTTCGATAAAGCCTTTTTCATTTTCGCAGTATACAAATGTGCCTCCTGATTCATTCAACTTAAGTGCAAATTCCACTTCGGGTTCTTCGGTTTGCAAGGGAAAAATGTCTGAGGTGAAATCTGTGTTACGAAAAGGGTTGTCGGTTTTGTTGATCAATGCATTACGAACCGATTTTA
>CAYWNI010000074.1:0-10642 GCA_964459525.1 uncultured Lentimicrobiaceae bacterium
GTCGGCTCCTGCCGCCAGAATTTTCTGGGCACTTTCGGGTGTTCTAATTCCGCCTCCGATAATGAGTGGAACGTCGATTGAGCCTTTCACAAAGGCAACCATTTTTTCAGGTACCGTGATTTCAGCGCCACTGCCTGCATCCATAAAAATGGCTTTCATACCAAGCATTTCGCCTGCCATGGCCGTGCATGCAGCGATATCCTTTTTGTCGTTGGGTATTGGAAATGAATTGCTCATGTAGGATACCGACGTTGGTTTTCCGCTGTCGATAAGCATGTAACCTGTTGATACAGTTTCAAGTCCAGCCAGTTTGATGTAGGGTGCCGATAGCACATGCATGCCAATCAACATATCTGGATTTCGACCCGAAATGAGTGATAAAAACAACATGGCATCGGCATTCCTGCTTATTTGGTATGAATTGCCTGGAAATAGCACAACAGGAATTTCACTGTGTTCTTTTAAAGTGCGGATGCAATGAAAAAGCATGTCGCTGGTCATTAGACTACCTCCTACAAATAGAAAATCGACGCCTGCTTCTTGAGCAATCTTTGCGGTTTCAATAAGTTGATCCTGATTTAGTTTGTCAGGGTCGATAAGTACCGCCAGTTGTTTTTTCGTCCGGCTAATTAAATCGATGACTTTCATTCAGTGCTTTTTCACAAAAGTAAATAAAAGCTAATTACAAGCTGTGGTTTCAATTTGTTGGCTATAAAAAAAGCCCCTTGCTGTTATTTCCAGTGATGGGCTTTTTTTTAATTCTGTTAAATTATCATCCTGCTTCAAGGGTCTCTGCTCCTGGCAACATGCCCTCCAGCTGAGAAGGATTGTGGATGAGAACCGGAATGTGCTGTGGGCAAATCCAGTAGTTATATCCTTTAAAATCAAGAGCTACCAAGGGGACTTCGTTTTCGCTGCGGTTGCAAAATACGCACACCTTATTTTTATTTTCTTCCATGATTAACGTTGTGTTAATTAATAAAATCATTTCGGTGACAAATATCCGAAATAGTTTGATAGAAGAAACCACATTTTGAAAAAAGTTTGATAAAAGTTAAAAAATATGGTCTAGATTTTTTAAAATCAGAAGCGAAAGGGCTTCGGATTTTTTAGAAATCGATGTTCGTTTTACTTTTTGATAGCCAGTCCCAGCTCGTCAAGTTGTTCCATAGCAATGGCACTTGGGCTGTCAATCATCATATCGCGTCCAGCGTTATTCTTTGGGAAAGCAATAAACTCACGGATAGAATCTTGTCCGCCAAAAAGTGCTGCCAACCTATCGAAGCCAAAGGCAATGCCGCCGTGAGGAGGTGCTCCATACTCAAAGGCATTCATTAAAAAGCCAAATTGATCTTGGGCTTGTTCATCGGTGAAACCAAGATGTCTGAACATTAGTTTTTGTAACTCCCTATCGTGAATTCGGATAGAGCCTCCACCAATTTCAACACCGTTAATTACGAAATCGTAAGCATTGGCCCTAACTGCGCCTGGATTGGTTTCCAGCAAATCGATATCTGCTGTTTTGGGCGAGGTAAACGGGTGGTGCATGGCGTGGAATCGCTTGGAGTCTTCATCCCATTCAAGCAATGGAAAATCGACAACCCACAGGGGTTTGTAGTTGAATGGATCTTTGAGTTGTAACAAGTCACCCAGATGTAAGCGCAATACATTCAGTTGCTTACGGGTTTTTTCGGCTTCCCCTGAGAGAATCAGCAACAAGTCGCCGGGTTGCGCGTTCATTTTTTCAGCCCAGATTTTCAGGTCTTCCTGGCTGTAGAATTTGTCGACAGAAGATTTAAACGAACCATCCTGATTGTATTTCGCGTAAACCAGTCCCTTTGCGCCTACCTGTGGGGTTTTCACCAAATCGGTAAGGGCGTCCAGTTGTTTGCGTGTAAATTCAGCGCAGCCTTGGGCAGCAAAACCAACCACGAGTTCGGCTTCATCAAAAATGACAAATCCTTTGTTTTGAGCTAATTCAGTTAGCTCGATAAATTCCATTCCAAACCTTAAATCGGGTTTGTCTGAACCATATTTTATCATGGCGTCAGCGTAGGTCATGCGCGGCATTTTTTCGATATCCACATTTTTTACTTCCTTGAAAAGGTGTTTAATCAGTCCTTCAAAGGTGTTTAAAATGTCTTCTTGCTCCACGAATGCCATTTCGCAGTCTATTTGGGTAAATTCCGGCTGGCGGTCGGCACGGAGGTCTTCGTCGCGGAAGCATTTAACCAACTGATAATAACGGTCGTAACCTGCCACCATGAGCAATTGCTTAAAAGTTTGTGGCGATTGTGGCAGAGCATAAAATTGACCTTCATTCATGCGTGAGGGCACAACAAAATCGCGCGCTCCTTCGGGTGTTGATTTTATCAGATAAGGGGTTTCAACTTCAATAAACAACTGTGTGTCGAGGTATTTACGTGTTTCTAACGAAAGCTTATGACGCAACATTAAATTGTCTTTCAGTGGGTTGCGTCTTAAATCGAGGTAGCGGTATTTCATGCGGAGTTCTTCGCCGCCATCGGTTTTGTCTTCGATGGTAAACGGTGGCGTTTTCGATCGGTTTAACACCTTAACTTCCGTTACATCGATTTCGATTTCACCAGTATTCATTTTCGGGTTTTTCGACTCCCGTTCGATTACTTTTCCGTGAACACTTACTACAAATTCTCTACCCAGATGACGGGCCGCTTCTATGACAGTTGCATTGGTGCGCCCTTCTTCCATAACGAGTTGGGTAATGCCGTATCGATCGCGCAGATCAATCCAAATCAAACCTCCTTTATCGCGGGTTTTTTGTATCCAGCCCGAAAGGGTAACTTCTTTGTTTATGTCAGCAATGGTAAGTGCTCCGCAGGTATGTGTCCGCAACATGATGTTATTTTATTTGGTGAAACTAAAAGACCGATTGGCCGGACTTTCAGGGCGCGAAAATACGAAAATTAGCAGGATGACAAATGGCGTGGCGTAATATTCAGCAATGCTACAGCAATACTATTCGATAAAAAACAAGCTGCCACCATCGTATAATGGGCCTTCGCACAGCGATAGGGCTTGGTAGCCGAGGCTGTTCAGCAAATGGACAACCTCCTTGCCTTGTTTTGTATAGTTTACATCGCCTATAAAGTAAGCTGTTTGATTAAAAACCCCGCAGGTACCACCAAAAAAACCATGCTCAAATCCGGGCAATTTAATTTCATGAGGATCAACGTACAGCACATGGAGGTGATGTTTTAGAAGCGTGGTTTCAATGCCATGATCCGAGGTGATAAACCAGTCGTTGGCTAAAGCCAGCAGGTTGCATCGTGTATATGCTTGATTTACATTGATTTTTATTTTGTCATGACAGATATCGAGTAGCACTTCATCGGTATATTTTAGGTTGTGAATCAGGTATTTTTCGGTGATAACTGCATTGTAGTGTGCTGATTCAGGATAGCTCTTTCCAACTTCTTTTTGCCCCGACTGTGTGTTCTTTAGCTTGGATTGAAGGGTGTTTTTAAATGATTCAGGTAGGTTTTTGGCAAATACAAGCCCATTTTCTGTTTGGCACATAAACACATCTGGGTGGTTTGAAATAGCTGGGTAGGTGATATTTAAAGTGTTGAACAAAAGTAGATCGGCCATGTTTGAAAGCTTGACAAGGGCGGCTTCGGGAAGCGATGCGGAGGCAATAACCTGCATTTTTTTTTCTGTAAAAGTAAGCAATCCAAAAAAATGCACACTTTTGCACTCTGAAAAATGTCAAATATGAATCAAAATGTATGGTCGCTGCATGGAAAAACAGCCTTAATTACAGGCAGTACTAAAGGAATAGGACGCGCCATTGCTGAAGAAATGACGCACCTTGATGCAGAGGTTTTTATTGTTTCGCGCAACAATCGTGAAGTACTGGATTTTGTGAACCACCTTACCCATTCCGGGAAAAAAGCTTCTGGCATAAGCGCAGATGTATCGTCTGCCGAAGGAAGAAAACAGATAGTCGATTGGATTGCTGAAAAGGGCAAGCTTGATATTTTAGTCAACAATGTGGGTACTAACATTCGGAAAAAAATGATCGAATACTCGGATGAAGAGTACAATGCCATCATGCAAACCAACTTGCACAGCACCGTTATGTTGAGTAAGTCACTTTTTCCTTTTCTCAAAAATGCTGGCCAGGCTGCGCTTGTAAACATACTGTCAGTAGCCGGTTTAACACATATTCGTACTGGCTCTCCTTATGGAATGACTAAAGCAGCCTTGTTGCAATTCACACGTAATTTGGCCGTTGAATGGGCCAAAGACTCGATACGTGTTAATGCCGTAGCTCCGTGGTACACCGCCACGCCACTTGTTGAAAAGCTGTTTGAAGACAAAGCCTATCTTGCCGAAATACTTATGAAAACTCCTGTTGGGCGCATTGCCGATCCCGCCGAGGTGGCACGTGTGGCTGCCTTTTTGTGCATGCCTGCATCATCTTACATCACCGGACAATGTTTGGTTGTTGATGGCGGATTTACCATCAACAGTTTCTAATACACTAACTTACTAACTTATCTTGATGAAAAATATTGGATTTATTGTTGTTTTTACCCTGATACTGGGTGTTTATTCATTGTTAAATTATTACATTATTCGCAACGGCTTGCCGCTGGCATCTGGTCATCCTTTTTGGCGCAAGGTCATTATTTGGAGTGTGGTATTTTTATCGGCAGCTTTTATTGCCGGGCGCTTTTCTGAACGGATTTCCGTTAATGTCGTCAGCACAACACTTATCTGGATTGGCTCTTTTTGGCTAGCCATCATGGTATATCTGGTGTTGCAATTGGCAGTTATTGATCTGTTTAGAGGGCTAAACAAGATTTTTCATTTTTTCCCTGACCTACTTACCAAAAACCCTGAACATACCCGGCAGGTGGTGTCTGTTGTTGTGCTGTCGATCACCTTCTTGGTGGTGGCTATTGGGCATTTAAACACCTGGTTTCCTGTGGTAAAAAAAATAAGTCTGACGATAAACAAGCAGGCCGGTGATTTAAAAACCCTGCATATTGTCGCGTTTTCTGATGTGCATCTTGGAACAATTATTGAGAAACGTCACCTGAAAGGCATTGTAAAACAGGTAAATGAATTAAATCCAGATATTATACTCGTTCCAGGCGATATTATTGATGAAGATATTGCTCCGGTCATTCACTCCAACGTTGGAGAATACCTCACTCAGTTGCGTGCAAAATATGGGGTGTATGGGGTTACAGGAAACCATGAGTATATTGGCGGGGTTGATAAAGCGCGCCGTTACCTCACCGATCACAACATCAAGCTGCTCGAAGATACGGTGCTGTTTGTCGACAACAGTTTTTATTTGGCTGGGAGAGAGGATCTTATCAAACTCCAGTTTGTGAATGCAAAACGAAAACCGCTTGACCAGATTATGGAAGGAGTAGACAAACAATATCCCATCATCTTGCTTGATCATCAGCCGTTAGGTTTGCATCAGGCTGAGCAGGAGGGTATTGATTTGCAGCTTTCGGGTCATACCCATCACGGACAACTTTGGCCGTTTCAATGGATTACAAAAATGGTTTTTGAAGTAAGCAGTGGACTGTTAAAAAAAGGCGATACCCATATTCTGGTTTCATCGGGACTTGGTGGTTGGGGGCCTCCGGTAAGAACCAATTCCAGACCTGAGATACTGGATATAACGCTCGAATTTACCGGAAAGTAGGGCAGCTCGACTAATAATTTCGAGCTAAAAAGCTGTTTGAAATAAGGATTAGTTTTTTGTCGTTCGTTCCAGTTCGCGTAGGTTTTCTAGTTTTTTTCGGGCGAGGAAGCTCTGGATGTCCCCCAGATGTTCTTTCACTTTTTTATTGCCAAACTCGAATACTTTGGTGGCCAGGCCATCCAGAAAATCACGGTCGTGAGAAACAAGAATAAGTGTCCCTTCAAAATTTTGTAACGCGCTTTTCAGAATATCCTTCGTTCTCAGGTCGAGGTGGTTGGTGGGTTCATCGAGGATGAGTAGGTTTTTCGGTTCAAGCAGTAGTTTAATCATGGCGAGGCGTGTGCGCTCACCACCCGAAAGCACCTTTACTTTTTTGTTCCAACTTTCGTCGCCAAACATAAATGCACCAAGCAAATCTTTAATTTTTGTCCTGATTTCACCTTTGGCTACATCGTCAATCGTTTCAAAAACAGTTATTTCCTCGTTTAGAAGCGAAGCCTCATTTTGGGCAAAATACCCGATGTGTGTGTTGTGGCCGATGGTAAGTTGTCCTGAATATGGAATTTCACTCATCAGGCATTTTACCAGTGTCGACTTGCCCTCGCCGTTTTTGCCAACAAAAGCCACACGCTGACCGCGTTCGATGGGCAGCGATACGCCAGCAAAAACAATTTGTTCGCCATAGCTTTTTGATACATTTTCGAGGATAACCGGAAAATTCCCCGAACGTGGAGCAGGTGGAAATCTTAACCTAAGGGCCGAGCTGTCAATTTCGTCAACCTCAACAATTTCAAGCTTTTCGAGCATTTTTACACGCGATTGCACTTGGTTCGTTTTGGAGTATGTTCCTTTAAACCGATCGATAAAATCCTGGTTGTCGGCGATAAATTTTTGCTGTTCTTCGAGGTGTTTTTGTTGCTGCTCACGGCGCTCTTTCCGCAGTTGTAGGTAGGCAGAATAATTTACTTTATAATCGTAAATGCGGCCCATGGTAATTTCGATGGTTCGGGTGGTCAGGTGATCTACAAAAGCCCTGTCGTGCGAAATCAGGATAACCGCCTTTGCGCTGTTAATCAAAAAATCCTCAAACCACTGAATCGACTCGATGTCCATGTGGTTGGTGGGCTCATCAAGCAAAATCAAGTCAGGCTTTTTGAGCAGGATTTTGGCTAGTTCGATACGCATGCGCCAACCGCCACTAAATTCACTCGTGGGGCGGTTGAAGTCGGAACGCAGAAAACCCAATCCCAACAGAATTTTTTCAATTTCAGCATTGTAGTTGATTTCTTGCACCGAATAAAAAGTCTCGCTCAGTGACGAAACCCTTTCGATAAGGCTATAGTATTCGGGCGATTCATAGTCGGTACGGGTGCTTAACTGCTCGTTAAGGGATTCAATTTCGCTTTCCATTTCAAAAAAATGGGCAAAAGCTTGCGAGGCTTCCTCGAATACTGTACGTTCGTCTTGGGTTAGCAAATGCTGTGGTAAATAAGCAATTACAGCATCTTTGGGTGCAGATACCTTTCCGCGTGAAGGGGTTTTAACACCGGCAATAATCTTGAGTAAGGTAGATTTGCCAGCGCCGTTTTTGCCCATCAGTGCAATCCTGTCTTTTTCGTTTACTGCAAACGAAATATCCTTAAAAAGCGTCGTTCCGCCAAATTCTACTGCCAGCCCGTCTATCGAAATCATATGTTACAATTTGTGAGCGGCAAAGATACTTTGTTTGGATTGGTATCGAAGTCTGATATGAGATATTTCAGGGCTGGGCTGGCGCAACCATATTTTGTGTTTATAATGTGTTTATTTTCAGCGCATTCTATCAAAAAACGCAATCAGCAAAAACTTCTGTCGTTCTCTCGTCCGCATTTGTAACGCGAATGTAAATCATCATATCTCACTAGATATCATTTTGTTAAAGTAATCCGGCATCCGCGTTGCAAACGCTGACGAGGGGTATTGGTTGTATAACGCTTGCTTATCAAAGTATTGTCTACTTTTGCAGCACAATTCAGCAAAGTAATTAGTATAAAACAAAAACTCCATGACAAAAATATTTAGAATACTTATTGTCGGCTTGGTTTTCATGATTGGCATCGAAGGCTATGCGCAGCAAACTTCGCAATCGAAAATTAAACCTGATGGTTTTTCAAAAGCCGTTTATTTCGACCGCATCGGCCCATTAAAAGATTTTCCTGCACTTACTCCCGAAGAGTTGTTGCTTATGGATGAACAGGAAAAAAACAAGGTGCGAAACAAAACCTTACGCACACGTAGTTACCCCAATTCCGAAAATGCACTGCCTAAAGGCCCTGATGCCATATGGCAAAAAGAAATGGGAAAATCGGCAAATAGAGGAACAATTGTTGAGAATTTTTCTGGCGTTTCTACCTCCTCCACGCCTCCTGACGCTAATGGTTCGGCAGGCCCTGAACATTTTTTTCAGACAGTAAATGTAAAATACTCCATTTACGATAAAAGTGGAACCCAAGTAGTTGCTCCAACAAACCTGAACACCTTGTTTTCAGGCGTTCCGGGATCAAATAATAACGATGGCGACCCTATTTTGCTCTACGATGACAACGCCGATAGGTGGTTGGCAGCGGAGTTCTCAGGAGCCTATTCCAATCCCGATTACATGATGATCGCCATCAGCGTAACTTCTGACCCTACAGGCGACTGGTACCGCTGGTCGTGGACAATGAACGGCTTTCCCGACTATATGAAATTCGGTGTTTGGGAAGATGGCTATTACATGGGCACGAACACATCAAATGGAAGCGATATTTACGTTTTTGAACGTGATGAAATGCTTGTTGGTGGAGCTGCTCCACAAATGGTTCAATTTAATAATCCTTATCGTCCTAACAGTGGGTTTCATTGTGTGTTGCCGGCAGATTGCGATGGCAATTATGCCCCAGCAGGAACACCTGGGTTGTTCTTAACTATCAACGATGATGCCTGGGGTGGCGGTGCAGATGCGTTATGGCTTTTTGAGCTGGCCGTTGATTGGGAAATTCCTGCTAACTCTACTTGGGACAGAACGCAGCAAATAGCTGTTTCACCTTTCGATAGTAATTTTGGGTCGACATGGGACAATATCCGCCAGCCCAATACAGGGCAAAAACTGGATGCCATCAATCAAATTCTGATGTATCGCGTGCAATACCGAAATTTCGGCAATACCAAACGCATAGTTTGTAATCATACCGTTGATGTTGATGGGACCGATCATGCAGGTATCCGTTGGTATGAGCTGGAACTGAATGGATCTTCCTGGGAAATTCGTCAGGAAGGAACTTACGCTCCCGACGAGCATAGCCGCTGGATGGGTAGTATTGCCATGAATGGAAACAAAGATATCGCTTTGGGATATTCTATCTCTAGTTCAACTGTTTATCCAGGTATACGATATACCGGACAATCAGCTCTTGAAAATATTAGCGCTTCGGGCATTATGGACGTTGAAGAGGGTGTTATTTATGAAGGTTCGTATTCTCAAACAGGCGCCAATAGATGGGGCGATTACTCAAATATGTCCGTTGATCCTGTGGATGATGCTACATTTTGGTATACCACACAATATATGTCGTCAAATAGTAGCAAGGCTACGAAAATTGCTTCCTTGCAATTTGCTGAAATACTCGCTGCACAGTTTATAGCTAGTCCTACAAACGTTAATTTGGGAGGGATAGTTAGTTTTATTGATCAGTCGCTTGGTGCACCAGTTACCTGGGAGTGGGCTTTTGAAGGCGGAGTTCCTGCTACTTCGTCCGAGCAAAATCCAATTATTACTTACAACGAAGCCGGAATATATGATGTAACGCTGACCGTTACAAGCGAAACAGGCTCAAATACATTAACCAAAGAGGATTTTATCAACGTCACCCAAGAGGTGCTTTCTGTTGATCCTGTTGCTGCCACTGTTGGCGTGGAAGCTGGAAGTACAAGTACAGCACTTATCGTTTCAAAATTTTGGAATGCCAGCGAAAATTGCGATTGGGTAACTGTTTCGCCTACTGGCGGAGTGAGTAGCGGTAATATTACCATCAACTATGAAGAAAATACTGGAGAGCAACGCGAATGTGTTATCACCTTTGCCACTGCTTCAGCTACGGTTGATTATGTGCTTAGCCAAGAGGGTATTACAGAGGTGCTATCCCTCGATCCAAACGTGCAAACCGTTGATTATAATGCTTCTTCAGTGGAAATTGCACTTAATTCAAATGCAGACTGGACAGTTCAGGAAACTTGCGATTGGATGAGTGTATCTCCCCTGTCGGGTAACGGAAATGCTACGCTAACTATCACTTACGACGAAAACATGGTCATTACCGACCGCGACTGCATCCTTCAAGTGGAAACGTCTTCCCTTTCGGCAGATTTTACCCTCACACAAACAGGATTTCCTGCCTCTATTGAAACAAATATTTCTGCCGAAACAGTGAATTACGAAGCTTCATCGTTGGAAATAGAAGTGACCTCAAACATCGCCTGGCAAGTTAACGAAGCCTGTGATTGGGTTGAAGTTACACCGATAACAGGCAACGATTTCACAACTGTCACTATTGATTACGACGAAAATCTAAGCTTGGCCAATTCTCGGACTTGTCAGATTGCATTTTCAGGAGGAGGCGTAAATACTATTTTTGAAATTACCCAGTTGGCTAAAGTGGCCGTTATTGAGTTAAGCACCTACCAGAAAGATGTAAGCTGGCAGCAAGGGTCAGACAATGTGGAAGTTACTTCTAATGTAAACTGGATTATAAGCAACACCTGCGATTGGATAACAGTTGACCCGGCTTCGGGAACAGGCAACGGAAGTTTTACGTTAAACTACAATGAAAACCCCTCTACCGATGAGCGCAATTGCACTGTATATGTTTCTGGAATTGGGTTAATTAAAGAGTTGGTTGTTGTGCAGCAGGGGCA
>CAYWNI010000075.1:0-10592 GCA_964459525.1 uncultured Lentimicrobiaceae bacterium
CCACAAACTCCATGAGTAGGTCATGTCGAAGGCTTTTTTGTGCAGGTCGCGCGATTCCCATTCGGCCAGCATAAACACAGGTTTAATGCTGTCGAGTTCGGTTCGAGCCGTTTCCCAGAAATCAATCGGGATAAATCCTGCCACATCGCAGCGATACCCATCAATGTCGGTTTCCTGAACCCAGTATTTCAGGGCTTCGGTCATGTATTGCCGCATGGCGGCTTGCTCAAAATCAAATTCGATGATGTCGTCCCAATCATACCAAGGTGTGGGCTGAAATTCGCCTTCCGCCGACTTGGTGTACCATTCCGGGTGATCCTGAACCAAATGATTGTCCCATGCCGAATGGTTTGCCACCCAGTCAATTATGACGTACATGCCCATCTCATGGATTTTATTTACAAGGTGTTTGAAGTCTTGCTTATTTCCAAATTCAGGATTGATGTCGTAATAGTCTTTCACTGAATAAAAACTACCCATCGATCCTTTCCTGTTTTTTTCGCCTATAGGCTGAATAGGCATGAGCCAAATAATGTCTACGCCCATTTCTTTAAGCCGTGGCAAGTGACTTTCAAAAGCTTTAAATGTGCCTTCAGTGGTGTACTGCCGTAAGTTTACTTCGTAAATGGTAGCGTTTTTACTCCATTCAGGATGGCTTATTTCTACATAAGGTTTGGGCTGATACAGTGTGCTTTGATTGATGCTCATATCGATTTGTGTTTCTGTATTATTTCTGTTGACACATCCGGTGATCGTGAAAAGCAAAAATAAAGCGAATAGTTTTAGCGCGTATTTTATGGTGATTAGATTGGGCATTATTTGTTTTGATGTGTTATTGTCTTCCTTTAAAATGATCCATTGTCTTGTATATGCCAAGCACCGATCCTGTAAACCAGTCGAAAAGCCAAATGGGCAACAACCCCTGACTAAAGCGCACGAAATGCACACTCCAAGGCATGCTGACAAAGATACGGTTGCGCTCTATGCCTCGGATAATTCTTCGGGCGGCATATTCCGGTTTTAGTATGGGTATCACGGATTTTACCCCGTCGAACATGCCTGTGTTGATGTAGTATGGCGTAACGGTGGTGACATGTGTTTTCTTTTTAAGTTGCTGCATTTCAATGCGCAGGCTGTCCGACCAGCCAATGAGTGCCCATTTGCTGGAAGCATAAACCGACATTTTTGGATTGGAGATTAAACCTGCTGACGAAGCTATGTTGCAGATGTGTCCTGAATTTGTTGCCAACATGTTTGGCAGAAATTCGGCAGCAATAAGCATGGGTGCATTGCTGTTGATGTTCATGGTGGCCAGAATTTCGTTGCGGCTGTGTTCATGAAAGTATTTACCAACCACGATTCCTGCGTTGTTAATCATGATATCGATTTGACCTATCTGACTGATTAATTCTGATGCCGCCTGCTTGATTTGCTCTGGAGAGGAAATGTCAACTGCGAAACCGATTACTTTTCCCAGAGGCGAAAGTTCTTCGATTGTGGTTTTCATTTTTTCGGGTTGGATGTCCCAAATAATCAGTTCAGCACCGCGTTCGAGTGCCATGCGTCCCATAATTTTTCCAATTCCCGAAGCTCCCCCGGTAATTAGTACTTTCTTGGTTTTAAACTTGGTCATTTGTGTTTTTTTAGTACATCAATTCGATCATTAAACACTAAACATTTCAAAAGTAGAGAATTTATAAGGAATCTATTCTCTTTTTCCATTTTCCTTTTGCTAACAAGGCTGAAAATACTATGATATATATTAGGGTTTGTATGAAAAACCTTTAACTTTGGAGCATAATCCCATACGGTCGTGTCTGTAATTATCTTTTCTCGAAATAGAATTATTCTTATTCTGGGCATTTTCGTCCTGCTGTTTGTGTTTCCAAAAGAGGCAAAATCCAACGACAGCACTGAAATTGAACAGCTAATAAAAAAACTTGAACTGGTCTCTGGAAAGGAAAAGGTAGGTGCGCTTAAAGAAATTGTGAATCAGTATTACAACATATCTTATGACGATGCGTGCTACTACCTTAAGCAGTATCTTGAGTTGGCAAAGGAATACAATTTGTTGGACGATCAGTCTAGTGCTTACTTTTATTATTCAGGAATTGCCTTTAATCAATTGGAATACGACAAAGCGATAAATTACGTAAAGAAGGCGATGCTTATACATAAATTCTTGGGCGACTCTCTAAAAGTAAGTCATGACTATGTTACCTTAAGCCGTGCATATGTTTGTATGCGTCAGTCTGACAGTGCGATGGACGCCATTGGTGTTGCATTTAAATATTTCGATAAGCAAAAGGATACAGTAAGGAGTCAAACCATACGAATTCAGTTGGGAAAAGCTTACTATGTTAGCGATCAATATGTCGAGTCACGAGCGGTTTTAATGGAAGTGGTTGAAGAGACCAGAAATGCGAAGCATTATAACAATTTGAAATGGGCACTTTATTGGTTGGGGTCGTCCAACGCCAGGCTTGGGGATTTTTCTGAGGCCATTGCTAATTTTTCGGAGATCATCGAATTGTGCGATACCAAAAAGGATGTTTCTGGGAAACTTGGTGCCATGCAGGAGCTAGGAAATGTGTATTTAACCATCGGAGAATTTGCCAAAGCCTACCAACTTTATTTTGATTGTTATCAGCAAAAGGCAATGGTGCGCGGTTATCGAGGCGAGTTGCAGTTTACTGCCGAATACCATATTAATATGGGAAACATTTACCGTAATACAGAACGATACCATATGGCACTCAATCAGTTTGATTCGGCTATCTTGCTAATCGATAAATTTGATTTCTCGCCCACCAGAGGTGTTATCTATAACGCGATGGGAAAAACTTGGTTAAGCATGAAAGATCCTCGTAAAGCACTCCAGTATTTTGAACTCTCATTACAGTTTTATCAGGAAATAGGGAGCAGGTATTATGAGGCTGTTTCACGAAACTTTATTGCTGAAACTTATATAAGCCTTGGTGAATATGTTAATGCAGTGCCTTTTTTGCTTTCAGCCAAAAAAACCAATACGGAAATTGGCGATATGTATGGGGTTGCACAAAATAGAAAAAACCTTGCCGACTGCTATTTTTATCAAAAACAGTATAAAAAGGCATGGGGAGAACTAGATGCTAGTTTGTCATATGTTATTGAAAGTAAAGTTAATAACAACCTTTTACTCGATTTTTATGCGCTTTATATCAGGCTATGTAATCAGGCCAGCGATTTTAAGCAGTCGGGTGTTTATTTTGAAAAGTTTCAGCTACTCAACACCCAAACCAACACCCAGCATTCGAAAAACTTAACTGATCTTATGCTAAAGTTTTATGCTAACGAATTGGATGCTAGGACTGAATTGATGAAACAGACCATCGACATGCAAGAGCTGGAAAATTATCACCAAATGCTTAAATTTCAGCTGCTTTTGCTTTTTACGCTTGTGGTTCTTCTTATTCTTGTGATAATTGGTATCCTATACTATTCAAAAATAAAAACAACTAAAAGGCTCAGGCATCTAGTCGACGAGCGCACGCTTACTATTCGTGAGAGTCAGCAGGAGCTACTTAAGTTGAGCAGCGACAAGGATAAAATGTACAGTATTATTGCCCATGATTTAAGAAGCCCGTTTAACTCCATACTGGGTTTTGCTAACTTGCTTCAGGATGGTTACTATGACTATTCAGATGCTGAAAAAAAAGACTTTGTGCGTATTATTAGGGGTTCAGCTGAGCAGATTTTTATGTTGTTGGAAAACTTGTTGGAATGGACTAGAAGTAGTTCAAGAGGTATTAAGATAAATCCTGATCAGATAGATTTGAGCCTTGTTGTGATGCTTATTATTGACCTTCAAAATCAAAATGCCAAAGAGAAAAACATAGCCCTTGTCAATAACATACCAAAAAACACATTTGTCTATGCTGATGGAGATATGCTTCGTACTGTTATAAGAAATCTCACGTCAAATGCAATTAAGTTCACTCAAATAGGTGGTGTGGTTACTTATAGTGCGCAAATCGAAAATGCAATGGTAGTGTGCGTTGTTCGTGACTCAGGAATGGGAATATCTCCTGAGGATATTGGAAATCTGTTTTGTGCCGACTCAAAAACCAAAATGAAAGGTACCGCCAATGAAAATGGTACCGGTTTGGGATTGATACTGGTAAAGGATTTCGTAGAGAAGAACCATGGAACAATAACTGTTGAAAGTAAGTTGGGTGAGGGAAGTTCTTTCAAATTTAAGCTTCCGAGTAAATCACCAGATGATATATAACTAACTCATTAACAATAAAAAAAGATGGGATGCAACCCATCTTTTTTTATTGTAATTCTAACTGTAACTGTTAAGTGTTATTCCGGAATCTGGTAAATATTTTCATTGTTTCTGTAACCTGATTCATCCAAATACCAATTTTTGAATAGTATTCCATTGCTCTCAGCCCAATCGCCAAACTTCAGGTAAGCCGTGGTTATGTCAGACTTTTCAATTGGGTAGTCAAAGCTTTGAATGATGTTTATTGCCCAAGGAAGATTTTTCGCAGTACGGTAATAACGGCCTGTAGCAGGGTCGCTATCGTCAGCGCCAGTATCAAATAACGACATGTTAGCCAGTGCTGTTGGTGCTTTGTCGACCAAATGCACTTCAATATCGCGTTGGCCATTTACGAAAATAAACGGGTTGTAAGGAGGAATGCCAGACGAAGACAGGCCAACAGGACTGGTCAGGTTGATGCTAATGCGCAGGGTGTCAGGAATTACAAATGGGTATTCAGGGTTTGTGTTTACGCCAATGCCACCGCCTTCTTGTGGAAGTACATCATAAGCATCTTCCCAAAGAATAACTACGGGTAAGGTTTGTCCCACTTCAAGATTTCTGTCGTCGAGGTTAACGATGTTTCCCGATACAAATAAATCGCCTGTAACAGATTCAACAAGATTTTTATCAAAAGGCATTTCAAATCCAAATCCATTGTGAAAAAAAGCACCATGAGCACGTAGAATAAACTCAGCTTCGATGGCTACCATATCATTGTCGGCATTTGTGATTTGGTTGAAGTTGTAATCAATTACAGCATCGTTAAAATCATAATCGCCTTTGTCAGGCCACAGGTCTTCAAAAGCCAGCGTGCCATAACTACCTTGGTTGAAAAAATAATTGTCGAAAGCCCGACTTGGGTCATTTGGGTAGTTGTCAACATTGTCAGGAACACCATCACCGTCGGTATCAAGGCCAGTATAGTCAATGTTTGGAAACTGGCTTTGGTCGATTGCCTCGATAGGATTGGCCGTTACATAAAAAATCGCATCGTTAAAATCGTGGTCGCAGCTCGAATAGCTCCTGTTGATATCTTCAAAGCCCAGTAACAGCAAATCACGACCATTGTCGTTTAGAAGCACGGTGTGCTGTCGCAGACTAGGATCGGTTTCTGGATTGAGGTTGGGGTTTGAATAGAAAATCCCCCTTCCGTCAGTTACCCCACTATTTTTCCATCCATCTGCAATCAGGGCGAAACTTACAGTGTTTCCAGCTTCAAATTGTCCAATATACACTTTGTTGCCTGAGTACAATCCGCCACCTGAGCCGGCGTAACTTACATTGGGATAAATAATTGTAATTTCTTCAATGTCTTCAGGCGTTTGTGGTTTGTTGTCGCTTGGGTAAGAATAAAAACCCAGCACATTTGTGTAACCTGCGCCTTCGTGGACAAAGGTGATCCAAACATCACAATCTTCAAGTAGGTTTAAATTATAGTCCCATTCTGGGAGAAGGTATTCTGGGTGCGACTCCATTAGCGTTTCTCTTTCAGGCAAGGTGTTGTTGATATCGTCTAAGAGATCTTGCGTAATTACATCGTTGATAGGCAATAGGTAGTCAGGAACTCCAACGGAGCTGTAGCCTCCCAGATAGGCAAAATCAGTATTTACACTTTTTGTTGAGAAGCTTTGTTTCGTACCTAAGTTTTTTTGTGCACCACCCACAACAACATCGAAACCGCCTTGGTTTAAAGCTATCATTCCTGGAGAGGGCAGCCCTATAAAATTAGTGTTGACAAATAAGCTATCATAATAAGCCGGCACTTCATATTCAACACGGTAAAGTCCAGCTCCATTGGTCGTGCCGCTTACAATTAGTTTGCCGCCATTATCGGGATTAGCTGTATAAACATTAATTCTAGCTCCGGTAATGGGTTGGCTTATGTTGTCGTAAGCCTGTACGCTGAAAGTTGCAGGGCTGGAAGTTGACCAGCTAAAATTGTCAGCAATAACCAAATCTTCCATGCTCTTGGGGTCGTCTTTTGGATCATCTTTGGTGCTGTTACACGCTGCAAACGTAATGATGGCAAAAAACATGAGAAATTTAAACAAGGTTTGCATAATCGTAATTATTATAGTTTATAATGAGCTTTAAATAAATTATCAAATATTGTACCGAAAAACATAAAATATTGTTTATTAAATATTTAATAAATTTTTGAATCTGCTATTTCCCAAATTGAATTTTACTCGGTACTCACATCGAATGAATTAAATCGTGAGTAACCAACCAAGCGGTCATATTCAGGAACTTTTTCTCTGTAATACACAAAAACAGTGTAAAGGTTTTTTGTTTCCCAATGATCGCCTTCGATAATTGTTGTATTACCGACTGTTTCACCTTTTTCTACCACAGCATATTGATAATCGTAGTAGCCTTGTTTCAAAAACATGCGTCCATGATACATGTTTAGTCGGTTGTCGAAGTGCATCCGGTTTTTGTCGTTGAATTGCCAATCGTTTAACGCACCTATAATATAGATTTCCGCATCTTTAATTTTCGGTTGCTTTAGCCAAAATTCAACCCAGGCGTATTCACCTTCGGTATTGGTGTTTTGACCCTGGCGAGCTTGTATTAGTTTTCGGCCATTGATATCGTCAACCAAACTGTAAGGTTTTGATGCAATAGGGTAGGAGGTGTGCAAAACTACGTTGTAACCATTGGCATCGTTTATGATTTCGCGAATATACATCGATTGGTAATAGAAACTCTTCATGTCGAAGTTTCTGAACTGGTTTCCACCGTCAAACACGATACCGTCGTTATAGTCAAAATTCAATTGATCCATCATGATCGATGTCGGTTTCAGGTTTAGCTTCATGTTATCGAAACGGCCATTTTGCATAATGTTGACGCTAAATCGCTGCATGGGTTCACTATTAAAAAGATCGGTAGTATACAAGTTTAGATCTAATTGCTGTTTTTTGCGCACAAACTCGAGGTCTTTGGGATAATATGGAATGCTGACGTCTATTTTTACCAGCGATTCAATTACATAAAACCTATGGGTAAACAATACGTTTTCGTCATCAGTATTGTCGAGGTATACCTTTAGTATATAGTTACCCGATTTTGTTATTTGAATGTCCCGGTTTGGAAAAGTTAGCTGATAATGTATATAAGGTGGAATGGCATTTAGCGAAAACGCGTAGTTGGTAATATCTGCTTCAAAAAAACCACTTAGATAGTCCATCGGATCCATATTCGATGGTTTCCAGTCGCTGGTACAATGCACAAGGGTGTATTTGAATAAATAGGAAGTATTGCTCATGTCGTCGAAGGATAAGGTTAGCCGATCGTTGGTTCCCAGCCTGATAACAGGAGGTGCAAGCTGATCTCCACCTGCAAACAAAAGAACGGTTTGAATATTTTCATCGTAAACCAAATCGTTGTTTACAATCATTTGAGATATTGCAATGGTTTGAAATGCAAGTAATAGAGCGAAAAAGGTAGGCTTGAGGTAACTAATCATTATGGATTTTATTTTTATGAATCAGACTATTTATTATTATTGCTGCTAATTTATTTAGAGTTAGTAAAAATAGCTATTATTTATAAATGAATTTTAAATAACAAAATATTATTAGCTAATTTTGCGGTAAATAATACATGAATCTATTTATATATGTCAACTAGTTATCTTATTAAAAAAGGTCTGGATATTAAGTTGTTAGGTGATTCAGAAAAATCCATTGTCGAATATACTGCGAAGCGATTTGCGATCAAACCGACCGATTTTTTAGGCGTTTTTCCTAAAATGATGGTAGCTGAAGGCGATGCTGTGAAGGCTGGACAAGCCTTGTTTTACAATAAAAACAGGAGCAATGTCATCTTTACATCACCTGTCAGTGGTACGGTTGAGGCGATAAAGCGGGGAGCAAAACGGAAACTTCTGGAGGTAATTATCAAGGCAGATGAAAAAAACGAAACAGTTGTTTTCGATTTACCTAGAGGCAATAGACTTACCAGAGAGGCGATAATTGAAAATCTGCTAAAAAGCGGTATTTGGCCAATGATTCGTCAGCGACCCTACTCGGTTATTGCTAACCCTGACGATAAGCCAAAAGCCATTGTTGTCCCTGCATTTGATTCGGCTCCGCTTGCCCCAGATTATGACTTGATCGTACATGGGCATGGCGATGAGTTCCAAGCAGGTCTGGATATACTAAAACAGCTTACCGACGGCACTGTGCATTTAAATGTACATGCTACTAACACTACCTCAAAGGTTTTTCTGAATAGTAAAAATGTGCAGATCAATACTTTTAAAGGTCCACATCCCGTTGGCAACGTAAGTGTTCAGCTCAGTAAACTCAGTCCAATGAACAAAGGCGATGTTGTATGGTATTTATATCCTCAGGATGTACTTACTATAGGACGTTTCTTTTCAACTGGCAAGCCAGATTTCAGGAGGGTAATTGCTTTGGCTGGTTCAGAGGTACTCAAACCTATTTACTATAAAACGGTTTTGGGTGCTTGTATCTGCGGGGTCGTTAAGGGCAATGTAACTAAAGGCGAAAACAGATACATCAGTGGCAACGTGCTTACCGGTGAAAAAATTGAAGCCGATGGCTTTGTTGGTTTCTACGATTCACTGGTAACAGTGATTCCAGAAGGAAATTATGCTGAGTTTTTCGGATGGGTGCTACCCGGATTAAAAAAGTTCAGTTATTCCAAAACCTTTTTGTCGTGGATGTTCCCAAACAGAAAATACAGGCTCGACACCAACCTGCATGGAGGACACCGTTCTTTGGTTATGACCGGGAAATACGAACAGGTATTCCCGTTTGATATTTATCCAATGGCACTTCTAAAAGCCATTATGATTGAGGATATCGACGCCATGGAAAACCTGGGTATTTACGAAATCGACGCCGAAGATTTTGCACTGTGTGAAGTGATTGATACTTCCAAAACCGAAATGCAGGCAATTGTTCGCAAAGGCCTAGAGCTGATGCGTCAGGAAATGAGTTAATTATAAGTTAATCAGAAATATTGCATGAAAGCGCTTAGAAAATTTTTAGATAAACAAAAACCCCATTTTGAAAAGGGGGGCAAGTTTGAGAAATTGCATTCTACGTTCGATTCCGTTGAAACGCTTCTTTTCGTTCCCGATAAGGTTACTTTCTCGGGTTCGCATATCAGAGATGCCATCGACATGAAAAGAACCATGATTGTGGTTTTTATCTCCTTGATTCCAGCCCTACTGTTCGGAATGTGGAACATAGGAAATCAGCATTTTTTATCCATTGGTCAGCCGACTGATATTTGGGTTTCGTTTTTTTACGGCTTCCTGAAAATGCTTCCTCTGTTAATCGTGTCCTACGCCGTTGGGCTGGGCATTGAAATAATATTTGCCCAAATTAAAGGACACGATGTAAACGAAGGTTTTTTCGTGTCAGGGCTTTTAATTCCCATGATTATACCACCCGAAACACCATTGTGGCAGGTAGCTGTTGCAGTAGCCTTTGCTGTTATTTTTGGTAAAGAAGTTTTCGGTGGCACAGGAATGAACATTGTGAATCCTGCTTTGACAGCCAGAGCGTTTCTGTTCTTTGCCTATCCTGGCGATATGTCTGGCGATAAGGTATGGATAGCTGAAAAACTGGATGGTTATTCAGGCGCTACCCCGCTGGGAAACGCGTTAGTTGGTAATTTTAATGACCTTCCATCAGCTCATGACATGTTTTTTGGGTTTATTCCTGGATCTAACGGGGAAACCTCTGTGTTGATGATTCTCATTGGTGCTGTAATTCTGTTGGTTACTGGCATTGGTAACTGGCGAATTATGCTCAGTGTTTTTGCAGGTGGAATTGTTATGGCACTGCTCTTTAATCTTTGGGGGGCTAACGACTACATGAACCTTCCTGCTTATTATCACCTACTTATGGGTGGATTTGCCTTTGGTGCTGTGTTTATGGCTACCGATCCGGTAACGGCTACCCAAACAAAAAATGGCATGTACATTTATGGTTTTTTAATCGGTGTTATTGCTATTCTCATCAGGGTGTTTAATCCGGCTTACCCCGAAGGCGTAATGCTGGCTATTCTGCTGATGAACGTGTTTGCGCCACTTATCGACCATTATGTTATTGAGTCGAATGTTAAAAAGCGACTCAAACGCTTAAAGACCTTAGTTACGAACTCATAAAAACCAGAAAAGATGTACAGTAACGGATATATATTCAGATACGCTTCCATTATGGTTATTGTGGCAGCTGCGTTGTTGTCAACAGCCGCAATGCTGCTCAAACCCTTCCAGGAAAGGAATGTGGCTATT
>CAYWNI010000076.1:0-10504 GCA_964459525.1 uncultured Lentimicrobiaceae bacterium
GCATGTTAAAGGATTTTTAGAAAATAATTTTGTTAACATTGTTGGTGGTTGTTGCGGAACCACTCCTGAGCACATCAGCGAAATTGCCCGGTTGGCGGCACAGTATCAGGTTCGGAAAAAACCTGTAAACCAGCATGTAACCGAAATCAGCGGGCTAGAGCCTTTGCAAATTGTAAAAGAAAAAAACTTCATCAATATTGGTGAGCGCACCAATGTTAGTGGTTCGCGAAAATTTGCCAGGCTTATTAGAGAAAAAAAGTATGAGGATGCGCTGACGGTTGCCCGCCATCAGGTAGAAGGAGGCGCTCAAATTTTGGATGTAAACCTGGACGATGGCATGCTCGACGGTCCACATGAAATGACAGCCTTTTTGAATATGCTGGCTTCTGATCCAGATGTGTCGCGGTTACCCATCATGATCGATTCTTCTAATTGGGAGGTTATCGAGGCTGGTTTGAAATGTGTTCAGGGCAAGGCTATTGTGAATTCCATAAGTCTAAAAAGCGGTGAAGAAGCTTTTTTAAAGGAAGCCCGGCTGGTACGGCGATATGGCGCGGCTGTGGTGGTGATGGCCTTCGATGAGCAAGGTCAGGCGGCAGATTATCAACGCAAAATCGAAATATGTGAACGGTCGTACAATCTGCTTACGCAACAGGCTGGTCTTCCTGCTGAAGACATAATCTTCGATCCAAATATACTGGCCATTGCCACAGGAATCAAGGAGCATAATAATTATGCTGTCGATTATTTGAATGCGGTGAAGTGGATAAAAACCAATTTGCCCTATGTAAAGGTGAGCGGGGGTGTGAGCAATTTATCGTTTTCTTTTCGTGGAAACGATGTGCTGCGCGAAGCGATACATTCCGTATTTCTTTATCATGCCATAAAGGCTGGCATGGATATGGGCATTGTTAATCCGGGCATGTTGCAGATTTACGATGAGATTCCTGCTGATTTAAAAACACTGGTAGAAGATGTGGTGCTTAACCGGCGTTTGGATGCTACCGAACGTCTGCTTGCGTTTGCCGAAAAAATAAAAGACACCGGAAAGGAAAGAGAAGTTCAGGTGAGCGAATGGCGCAATTGGCCCGTAGAAGAGAGGTTGGAGCATGCATTGGTAAAGGGTATTGTTGAGTTTATTGATGCAGACGTTGATGAAGCCAGAAAAAAGTACAACCGTGCTCTGGAAATCATCGAGCAGCCGCTGATGAAAGGTATGGATCGGGTGGGGGATTTGTTTGGTTCGGGGAGGATGTTTTTACCACAGGTGGTAAAAAGTGCACGGGTTATGAAAAAGGCGGTGGCTATTTTGTTGCCGTATATCGAATTGGAGAGTGAAGGCAAACAGGTTTCAAACGGAAAAGTGGTACTTGCTACTGTAAAAGGCGACGTACACGACATTGGCAAAAATATCGTGGGAGTTGTGCTGGCTTGCAACAACTACGAAGTAATCGACTTGGGCGTGATGGTGCTTTCTGAAACAATACTGGAGACTGCTAAACGTGAAAAGGCTGTGTTGCTAGGTTTGAGCGGTCTTATTACTCCCTCTCTTGAGGAAATGGTGTATGTAGCCAAAGAAATGGAACGCCTAAACATGGACATCCCGTTGTTGATTGGTGGCGCTACCACTTCTCCGGTTCATACCGCTGTTAAAATAGCACCTCACTACAAGCACCCTGTTGTTCATGTGCGCGATGCCTCAAAAGTAATTGGCGTGGCTGAAAAATTATTGAATCCTGTCGAGATGCCTGATTATGTGGAGCGTGTGAAAGCTGAATATGAGCAATTGCGCGAAAAAAACGCAAGCAGACAAACCAAACACCAGTACATTTCTTTGGAAGAGGCACGTGCCAACGCATTTCATCCGGCTTGTCCTGATTACACTCCTGTAGTTCCAGTCGTTCAGGGAGTTACAGTTTTCGAGGATATTTCCGTCGACGAGTTAATCCCGTTTATTGACTGGACATTTTTCTTCCATGCCTGGAAGCTTAATGGAAAATTCCCTGATATTTTTTCTGATCCCGTGAAGGGCACGGAGGCTAAAAAACTCCATGAAGAGGCTTTGGAAATGTTGGAGGTTATCCGCAAAAACAAGTGGCTGCAAGCCAAGGGCGTAGTGGGCATATTTCCGGCACATGCTGAGGGTGATAGCGTTAAGATTTTTGAAAATGAGCAACGAACTGCTGCACTTGCCTCGTTTCATTTTTTGCGCAACCAGGAGAAAAAGGAAGCGGATATGCCTAACCTGTGTTTGAGCGATTTCGTGTTGGCAAAGGATGAAAAAACTCACGACTTCATGGGTGGTTTTGTGGTAACGGCAGGTCTAGGAATCGAGCCGCATCTGGCTAAATTTGAGGCAAATAACGACGACTACAGCGCCATCATGTTAAAGGTACTTGCCGACAGACTGGCTGAGGCTGCGGCAGAATGGCTTCATCAAAGGTGCGGAAAGAATTGTGGCACTATGCTCCTGATGAGCAATTGGATATTAAGGAAGTGCTTCGTGAGAAATATGTCGGTATTCGCCCGGCACCGGGATATCCGGCCTGCCCTGAGCACTCCGAAAAACAAACGCTTTTCGATCTGTTGAATGCCAAAAAGCACACGGGAGTTAATCTTACAGAAGGTTTTTCGATGTATCCGGCGGCTTCGGTTTGTGGCTATTATTTTGCTCATCCCGATGCCCAGTATTTTAATGTGGGAAAAGTTTTGCCCGATCAGCTTGCCGATTATGCTAAGCGAAAAAATATTTCTGAGGAAAAGGTGGCAGGTTTGTTGCCGATAAATATACTATAAAATAAAATCATTCAGCTTTTTATGGAAAAGTCAATCATACAATATATTTCAGAAGCAAAAAAGCCACTGTTTTCGTTTGAGTTGTTGCCGCCGTTAAAGGGGCATAACTTCGACAGCATACAAAATGCCATCGACCCATTAATTCAGTTCGATCCTGCATTTATAAATATTACTTACCACCAGCAGGAGGTGGTTTACGAAAACTTGCCCAATAATTTAATGAAAAAGCATACTGTGCGCAAACGTCCGGGAACGGTTGGTATTTCGGCAGCTATCAAGTACCGCTTTGGTATTGACGTTGTTCCGCATATTATTTGTGGTGGTTTTTCGCGTGAGGAGACCGAAAATGCACTTATCGACCTGCAATTTCTCGACATCAACAATGTGTTGGTGGTTCGTGGCGACCCACAGCCAGGCACACGTGTTTTTACCTCCGAACCGGAAGGCAATGCACATGCCTTGGATTTGGTAAAACAAATTGCCGATTTAAACCGGGGGATTTATTTGGATTCAGACCTTCAAAATACACGATCGACAAATTTTTGTGTTGGGGTGGCTGGATACCCTGAAAAGCATGGCGAATCGCCAAACATGGATAGCGATTTGTATTTCCTGAAAAAGAAAATCGAGGCAGGTGCCTCGTATGTGGTAACCCAGATGTTTTTCGATAACCAGAAGTATTTTGACTTTGTTTCACATTGCCGCGAAAAGGGTATAAACGTGCCCATAATTCCTGGTTTAAAACCTTTTAGCACCATGGCACAGCTTACCGCCATTCCAAAAACATTTCATGTAGATTTGCCTGTCGATTTGGTTAAGGAAGTGCTGAAATGCAAGGACAATAAGGCGGTACGAGAGGTGGGTACAGAATGGGCTATACAGCAATCGAAAGAACTACATGCCGCTGGTGTGCCTGTTTTGCATTATTACACCATGGGTAAGTCGGATAACATAGAGCAAATTGCGAAAGCTGTTTTTTGATTAAACCGCTTCGTTTAGCTCTTTCAGTATTTGTGCCACTTCTTCCTCGGTGGTGCGCAGTATTTGTTTGCAGTTTTTGATTAGTTGCGCTGCCCGTTTAATTTTTTCAGAGAGTTCATCAACGCTTATTTCTTCCTGTTCTATCTGATTTACAATTTCTTCGAGTTCTGCAAGATCCTCGCTATAGGAACGTTTTTTCATGGTTCTGTTTTTTTAATCGTGCTGGTGGTTTTTCCTGTGTGGTAGATGGTCTCAATTTCGTCGCCTACTGACAACTGCGTTGCATTTTTGACTGATTTTCCGTTGATGGTTGTGATGCTAAAACCACGTTTCAGGATGTTTTTTGGATCGAGAAGCTTTATTTTTTCATTGAGGAGCTCAATCTTTTTGGTGTTAAAATCAATACTTCTGGGGATTGATTTTGTAAGCGCCAGCTGATGTATGTTTAGCTTTTCTTTTTTGGCTTTTAAAACAATTCCGCTAAGTCTGATTGTTTTTTCTTGCTGGTTGGCAAGTAGTGATTGCTGGCGAATGAGTTTTGATTTTAGTTCTTTAACTAACGTTATTTCAACAATATTGAGTTTGTTACGTTGCCCTGAAATCATACTGCCGGCACGTGTTGAAGTGCGTTCGGCAAGCCTGCCGATTGTTCTGTTTTCGTTATGGATTTGCTCGTGCGTATTTTCAAACAGCAACAATTCAGCTTCATGCAACTGTCCATATGCTTCGGTAAATTTCTGAAGCAAAAAATAAGCTACTTCCGTTGGTGTTATCTTGTTGGAATGGGCAACCATTTCTACCACAGTTTCGTTTGTAGCGTGACCAATTCCGGTAATTACCGGCAGAGGAAAACGAGCAACTGAGGAAGCCAGCGTATAATTGTCGAAACTGCTCAGCCCCACATCGCCACCACCGCCACGAATGATAACCACCACATCGAAGTGGTTTTTTACCTTTTGTAGGCGCTCCAGTTGTTGTTTTATTGAAACAATGGCTCCTGCGCCCTGAAGCAAGGCAGGAAAAAGCATGGTAAAAAACTTAAACTGTAGAGCGTTGTCGTTAATGGTTTTAATAAAATCCTGATATCCTTTACTCGTTTCTACAGAAATAATGGCCACCCGTTGTGGTAACATGGGAAAAGGAACATTCCGGTTTTGATCAAAAATACCTTCCTTCTTAAGCTTGGCTACCGACTCAAATCTTTCGCGTGCCATCTCGCCAAGCGTAAACGAAGGGTCGATGTCGGCAATTTGAAGGGTAAGCCCGTGCACGGGGTGAAAATGAACAGAGGCCAGCATGAGCACGTTCATCCCATCGTTTAGGTTTTCGCGGGTAACCTCAATGAATTTGTTATTGATTTGAGCGTAGGTTCCAGCCCAAATGGTGCTCCTGATTTGTGCAAGTGTTTTTCCATCCTTTTTTTCAACAAGATCAGGGTAGCAATGCCCGCTTTTCGGGTAATAGTTTAGTTTGGCAATCTCAGCACGAATCCAATAGGGGCGCTGGTAGGCTTTGTTTATAACCGACTCAAGGCTCTGTGTGAGCTCAAAAAGCGTAAAAACCTTACGGTTTGTTTCTGCTGTCGGTTGGGTGGAATTCAACTTGGCTGGTATTGATTTATCGTGCGAAAATAACGAAAACCTCTATTATTTGCCCCAGAAGCAGGTAAAAGAAAGTGCTTATTTGTAACCATTTTGAATTTAAGTAATTGAGTTCTTTAATACAGATAATTATTATTTTTGTGCAAAATATAAAAATGTCGAATATCATTAATTTCTCTGATGCGGCAGCCATCGGTCTGCATTGCATGATAACGCTATCAAAATCAGATGTTTCACTTAATGCCATTCAGCTTTCTGAAAGGATACACAGCTCAAAGCATCATATTGGCAAAGTGTTGCAGCGGTTGGTGAAAGACGGCTATCTTGTTTCGCAACGCGGCCCTACAGGTGGCTTTGAGCTGGCTGTGGACCCACGCGACATTACCTTGTACGACATTTACACTTCTATTGAGGGTGCGGCGAGAAACAAACCTTGTGTGCTGACTGAAAAAATCTGTCCTCAAGATAAATGCATCCGTGAGAAAATAGTTGGAAAATTAACCCGCGACTTTATCGACTATATGAGTAGCCAAACGCTGGCTGAGTATCTTTAGGGTATTTTTTTGATAAATAGTAAAAGCTGAAAGCCTATTTATTGTATCTAATTTAGGTCGAGTTTATTTGCAGACCTTCCATCGCGACATTAAAATCTTGTACAATTTTAATCGAATTTTATAACAGCCTATCCGAGTTGATGGTTTAATATTGCATCATATAAATATGTTTTCACCAATATACTCCAAATGAAGATCAATAAACACGTAGCTGTAAGCGATTCAGGGTTTGTTTTTAACCCCATAACTGGAGAATCGTTTTCGGCCAACCCGCTCGGGATAGAAATAATTGAGATGCTAAAGAAAGATTTTGCTACAGCTGAAATTTACAAAGCCATTCGCGAAAAATACCATACTGAGCAGTCGACAGTAGAAAAGGACATTGTCGATTTTTTTGAACTGATGCGAAGTTATTCCTTATTAGAGCACAATGAAACCACCGAAGATTAGAATTGGCGTAACGGGGCTTAATGCCATTGACAATCCTGGGCCAGGTGTGCCGGTAATCAGAGGGTTGCTTGAGGCGCAGTCGTTTGATGCGCATATTATCGGACTAGCATACGAATCGCTTGAGCCCGGCATTTATATGCATGATCTGGTAGCAAAAACCTATCAAATTCCGTATCCGTCGTCGGGAACTGACCAGCTATTGGAGCGCCTTACCTACATCCATGAAAAGGAGCATCTGGATGTCATTATTCCCAATTTTGACGCAGAGCTTTTTTCGTTTATTAAGTTAGCTCCAAAGCTAAAGGCCATGGGCATTAATACTTTTCTGCCCACTTTGGCTCAGTTTGAAGAGCGGTTAAAAGTGAATTTGCCCGAGTTTGGAAAAAAATATGAGATGCACGTTCCTAAGAGCGAATCAATTTATCAGGTGAGCGATCATAAAAAGCACATTGAAAAACTTGGCTGGCCTGTGGTGGTTAAAGGAAAATATTACGATGCCGGAATAGCCTACAATGCCGAACAGTTGGCTGGATATTTTAATAAAATATCCGCCAAATGGGGCCTGCCTATTATTTTGCAGGAATTTGCACATGGTGCTGAGTTTAACGTTACCGGGCTGGGTGATGGATTCGGTAACACAATTTCAGCCGTTCCTATGCGCAAGCAATACATCACCGATAAAGGTAAAGCCTGGGGCGGAATTGCCATTACTGATGAAAAACTTTTACAGCTAACCCGGCATTTTGTAAGTGAAACCAAGTGGCGTGGTGCTTTTGAGCTGGAGTTGATGAAAAACAAGAAAGGCGAGTTTTACCTGTTGGAAATTAATCCGCGCATACCTGCTTGGGTTTATCTGGCAGTTGGCGTTGGGCAAAACATCCCCGAAGCTTATGTAAATATGGCATTGGGTAATCAGGTGCAGCCATTTGAGTCGTTTGAATCCGGCAAAATGTTTGTCCGTTATTCCTGGGATATGATTGTAAATCTATCTGATTTCGAGAAAATATCCACTACAGGAGAATTGTAGTATTGTATTATTAAAAAAAAAGACCATGGAAAAATTAAGATATGAACGACCTTTGATCAAACGTCTGGAAGGAAACATGCCCAGTAAATTTGGCATGAGCACAGACTATACACCAAAAACCAGTATCGACGGCGTTGCTGTTTCGGAGCTGATAACCAAATATGGATCGCCACTTTTTGTGATCTCGGAGCGAAAAATTCGTGAAAACATTAGGCGGGCACGAAAAGCTTTTGAAACCCGCTATCCACGTGTGCAATTTGCGTGGTCGTATAAAACAAATTACATGGATGCCGTTTGCCGCACTTTCCATCAGGAAGGTTCATGGGCCGAAGTGGTTTCCGGTTTTGAATACCAAAAGGCGTTGAATAACGGTGTAGATGGCAGCAAGATCATATTTAATGGCCCTGATAAATCAGAAAGCGATCTGGCCTTGGCCATTGAAAACAACAGTTTAATCCACATCGACCATTTGGACGAATTGTCTAGCATTCAGGAGTTGTCGAAAAAACAAAGTGTAATCGCCCGTGTTGCTATTCGTGTGAATATGGATACAGGAATTTACCCTATGTGGGACAGGTTTGGATTTAACTATGAAAACGGACAAGCTTGGACAGCCATAAACAAGATCATGCAATCTGAATTTATGGAACTGGTTGGGCTACATACCCACATTGGAACTTTTATGCTTTCGCCAAATGCCTATGCAACAGCTGCCTATAAGCTTGCCGAATTGGCACGAAATGTCCGCGTAAAATACAACCATGAGGTGAGTTACATCGACATGGGAGGCGGATTTGCTTCAACCAACACGCTTAAAGGAGCTTATTTGCCTGGTGTCGATATAAGCCCATCTATTAATGAATTTGCTGAAGCCATTACTACGGCCTTGATCAACAGCGATTTCCCACAAAATAAACTGCCTCTGCTCATCCTCGAAACGGGTCGTGCCTTAATTGACGATGCTGCTTATTTGCTGGGTTCGGTAATTACCAACAAGCGCTTATCTGATGGCAGAAGAAGCACCATTCTTGATGTTGGAGTAAATATTTTGTTTACCTCATTTTGGTACGATCACAAAATTAGTCCTGCGCAACCCGCGACACATTACACGGAAGACACAGTGCTTTACGGCCCTTTGTGCATGAATATTGACGTTGTGCGTGAGAACATTAACTTGCCTCTGTTGAACAAAGGCGATCAGGTGGTGATTCATAACGTGGGTGCTTATAACATGACACAATGGATGCAGTTTATTACACTGCGCCCTCGGATTGTATTAATTGATATGAATGGTCAGGCTCATGTAGTTCGCGAAAACGAAACGTTGCAAAGCATGCTCGAATTAGAGCGCGTTCCGGAACATCTAAAAACATTTGAACTTTAATTAGCAGATTTAACCCAGTGGAGATGTTTTCAAAAATTAATTTTAAATACCTGTCGGATAGTTTTTTAAACAGCTATGGACAGGTGTTTTTCTCCAAAAACAAACCATTTGCTGTAATCTTACTGGTGGTATCGTTTTTTGATGTCTATACAGGGTTAGCCGGACTTATTGCAGTAGTTGCAGCCAATGGCGTTGCTTTTTTCATGGGATTGAACCGTGCAAAAATTATTGGAGGAGCCTATGGGTTTAATGCCTTGCTGGTGGGATTGGGTATCGGTATTATGTATCAGCCGGCGCCTGAGTTTTATTTGATTTTGGTCTTTATCTCTCTTTTTACTTTGTTTGTTTCTGTTATGCTCGAAGGCGTTCTTGGCAAATATGGCCTGCCGTATTTGAGTATTCCGTTTTTGTTGGGGCTCTGGGTGGTGATAATTGCCACCAAAGGCTATTCGGAACTAACCGTAAGCGAAAGAGGTATTTATTACCTTAACGATATGTATGCTATCGGCGGCATGCCTATGGTGCGTTTGTATGAATGGTTTAATCAGCTTGCCATTCCTGAAACGCTTCGCATTTATTTTAAGTCGTTGAGTGCCATATTGTTTCAGTATCATTTGTTTGCCGGGCTTTTGTTGGCAGCTGGCTTGATTTATTATTCGCGCATTGCCTTTATCATGTCGCTTATTGGCTTTTATTCGGCCTTTGCTTTTTATAAAATAATTGGCGCCAACATCAGCGAGCTCAACTATAGCTATATTGGGTTTAATTATATTCTTACGGCCATTGCAGTGGGAGGATTTTTTATTGTTCCTTCGCGTAGGGCAACGCTTTGGGTTGTTTTGTTAACGCCTTTGGTGGCTATTACCCTCAACGGAACAGCCTTTGTTTTTGTTCAATTCGGACTGTCGGTTTATTCACTTCCTTTTAACCTTATCGTTATTTTATTTCTTTACGTTCTGAAATTTCGTGAATACAATTTTGAAAAGCTTGCTCCTGTTACCTTGCAGCAGGATTCGCCTGAATTAAATGCTTATGGTCATTACAGTTATATGCAACGTTTTGGTGGGTTGCCCTGGTTTTCCATGAGGCTTCCTTTTTGGGGCGAATGGACAATAACACAAGCGCATGAGGGCGAAATAACTCACCGTGGAAAATGGCAGCATGCCTTTGATTTCGAGGTTTTTGACGATGAAGGCCGGAGCTTTTCGGGCGATGGCGATTTTGCTGAGGATTACCATTGCTTTGGTAAGCCCGTAACGGCTTCGGCTGACGGAACGGTTGAAGAAATTGAAAATGGAATACCCGACAACATTATTGGCGATGTTAATGTGGAAAAAAACTGGGGAAATAGTATTGTTATAAAACATGGCGATCAGTTTTATTCTCAAGTAAGTCATTTACAAAACGACAGCATTCTGGTAAAACCGGGTCAGTTTGTTAGGCAGGGTGAAAAAATTGCGCAGTGCGGCAACTCAGGTCGTTCGCCCTATCCGCACTTGCACATGCAGTTTCAGTCGACACCTTACGTGGGCTCTCCTACGCTAAGTTATCCATTGTCTTCATACCTTGTTAATAAAAACAAAACCTTGCTTTTTGTAACGAGTGGGCTGCCCAATACCTTGCAACAGGTTTCAAACTCGGTGCCGGATGCAACCTTGCAATATGGCTTGCATTTTATTCCGGGTTCTGTTTTGCGATTTGATTTGGAAGG
>CAYWNI010000077.1:0-2255 GCA_964459525.1 uncultured Lentimicrobiaceae bacterium
GGGTCAAATCATCCTCGAAGCCATGCAAATACCAATAGAGTCGTTTCAGATTGCCGGAGGACTTGTACTTTTATATTTTGCCTTTACCATGATTTTTGGAGAGAGTAAAGTGGATAGCGAAATGGAAATGAATGACAAACGATTGGATGTAGCTATATTTCCACTGGCAGTTCCTTCGCTGGCGAGTCCTGGAGCAATGATGGCTGTGGTGCTGCTTACCGACAATTCCACATTCAGCATATGGGAACAATTTCAAACGACCCTAATCATGTTAAGCGTACTTGCAATCTCGTATGTTTTGCTGCGGGCAGCCGGAAAAATTCAAGCATTAATTGGCAATTCAGGAGCTGCCATTGTTAGTCGTGTAATGGGACTAATTTTAGCCAGCGTCGCGCTTCACAGTATTCTAGAAGGTATCAAGATTTATTTCAACATTTAGATTAAAGACTAATCCGATACGAGAATTTTAATAAAAAAACGTTGGATGGATCAACCTTAATTAAATCGTCCAAATGGTCGTTTAGGGTAAAGTCGCCGTTTGGCGTGTCGCCAGTACGCCCCTGCGACCATACAAAATAGGCTGTTGATCCGGGAATATATTCCCACCTGACAACAAAATTCGATCTAAACTCAAAAAAGCTGAAGTCAGGATTTTCAAAAGAATAATCCACCTGTCCATTTGCCAAATCAGTAATAGCATAGGTATCGGTTTTTGAATCGTAGGAAATTTCATCGGGTGTAAAAACATAAAACTGTTCTTTCACATCGTAATTACCTGCATCAACTACTTTTTTAAAATGAGAATAATCCCCTGAAAACACAAAAGGCTGGCCCCAGTATTGAATTGACAAATCAGGAGTAAGCGACAGATTGATACGCACATCAACACTAGCAACATGCTGATTTAGCGATGCCACAAGGTAATCTGGCTGAGCTTGGGTTTCAATAGTTTCAACATACATCGCGTAATTATCTCCATAATGATATCCTGGCTCAATTGAAACCTGAAGTGAAGTACTCACGCGATAGTTTATTTCCAGTCCAAAATCGTACCAACCTCCATAACCCTGACTTTGGATTCCATTTGAAAAATAAGGCTCAAGCACCAATTTTTTACGGCTGTCGGTATCAACCCAAATCCGCCAGTATATGCTTGGTGGCGCAATCAATGCCGGGCCACCGCGCAAAGCCGGGCGATCAACATCAAACCCATTATACCCAACACTTGCACCCGAGCTCCAGTAGTTTAAAAAGGTTGCGTTACCGTATAGGCTGCTTCCCCAATAGAGAAAACGACCTGAGTAATCCCACCCTGCCATTTCTTCCATGCCGATATTTGTTGAACGAAAAAAAGAAAAGGGCTCCCAGGTTTCGTAGCTAAGCCAAGCTGCTTGAGTTATAAAGTCGGCACGTCGTAAAAATCCCATGTCGTTAAACTCAACTCCCGGCGACAGTGCAGTAAGGCGCTGACCATAGCGCCAATGGCCACCTCCTATCTTACCACCTTCGATGTTTGCTGCCCACCCCGAAAGCAGCAAAAGCGATGAGTCGAGGCGGTGATGCCCCACATCAGGACGTTGATAGTACCGCTGGGGAGCTAGTTGCAAATCCAATATTGAAGTCTGACTTCCTTGTACTGTTGATGCCATACCCTTTGCCCGCATGTAGTAGTTTTTTTCATCCCAATATTGCGCAAAATCAACTCCTGCGGTATTAGCTGCATCTGGTAAAAAGTTCAGCGTACTGTCATTAATAAACCGATTGGTGGCAGTAATCATTCCACCAATGGTAGTCATTCCTTTGTTGATGTCTTTTTGCACCCTCACATTAAAATAGTTGGTCATTGGTTCAACGGCTTCTTTTCTTCGTGTTCCCGATGAATCGATTTGCGCTAAGGTTAAGTTAGTAAGACTTTCCATCACTCCTATCGACCAGCCATTTCTGGTTTTGCCTGAAAGTTTAAAAGCCCCTAAAATTCTGGTAAACTCCGGTATCCGCATGTACTCATCATCATCAATTTCAGGCCAATAGTTCGGCCGCCGCCCGATACGTCTGGAATAAAACAGGTTATCGCTCCCAGTAGCGCCATGTCCATTTGAAACCGAGAAATCAAAAATATTACTTCCCTCAATAAAAAAAGGACGTTTCTCTTGAAAATACGATTCGAAGGCGCTCAGGTTCACTTCGGAAGGATCGGCTTCAACTTGCCCAAAATCGGGGTTAATCGTGAAATTTAAGGTTAGGTCGTTGGTAAC
>CAYWNI010000077.1:2265-10407 GCA_964459525.1 uncultured Lentimicrobiaceae bacterium
TTTTCCCATCCAAGCCGGCGTTGTAATCCCAATGTGTGCCAGTTTGAAAAGGATCACCTTCTACCTTTTCGCTTTTCTTTACACCACCCATGGCATAGGGAATTAACTCTACTTCCTTGTGAGGACGTATTCCGGTTATACCATCCAATTTACCCCAAAGCGCAACCCAGGACGAGGATTCATTAGGAATGCCTTGCCATGCGGAAAACTCATCATTGTAAAAAAGCTGGCGTGTCGATTGAAATCCCCAAACCAGATCGGTTTGTTTTGTAGAAAAGCGCAACTGACTCAATGGAATTTTCATTTCTGCAACCCATCCACTATCCACAACGTTTACCTTTACGTACCAAACTGGATCCCAGGTTTCATCGTAGTTTATATCATTGGTGTATATTCCGTCATTTTTCACCCCGGCAGCCGAAACACCGAACATAAATCCGGTGAGACCATCGTGGTAGCTGTCGAATGCTACTCCCAGCCAGTCGCCTTCAAAGCTATCACGCCGACCGAGCCTTCTTTCAATTTTTGAGAGATCGTCGCAGTAAGCCATTACGGCTACATACAAATTGTTGTCATCATACAAAATCTTAAGTGCTGTTTTTTCTGTTGGCTGCTCGAATTCAAAGGGCTCTTTCTGAAGAAATTCACCTGTCCATGCAACCTGATCCCAAACAGATTCGATAATTCTTCCATCAATTTCAGGTGGAGGGCCAGCAAATCTATTGGTTGTATAACTACGCAGGTTTTGAGCCTCTAGAGTTAGGGTAGCAAAACAAAGTAATAATATGTATAATGGCGTAATAAACCTCATGCATTCGTCAAAAGCTCACAAAATTAACACATTCGTTTTAGTTTTACTTCATTTTTAAAAGATATAATCCATGAAGTCTTCATTGCCATGAATTACATGGCAACTTAAGCACAACATTATTGGCAATATACACCAGACAAAATCATCACAACATACTGACTAATAGTTTTCTAAAATCATCTAACAACAAGACCTCCTGCTTGTTTGTCGGCACCACAAAAGCCATGCATCTAAACAAAAAAAGTTGTTGGCTTATCCAAAAATGAAATGCCACAACACAAAATAAGCCAGCATTATAATACATTTTAGTACGGTTAGATTTTCCCCTTTAAATTACCACAAAAAACCTTGGATCTAAATCTGCTTTTTGAAAAACTTTTGTATTTTTAAACTTTCATACCAATTCCCAATTAAGGCTCGTTTTACAACGTTGTTTTGAATTAATGCTCGTTTAGTAGTTAAAAAAACCTCATGAAAACACAACCATCAGAAAAAACTCAAAACCAACTCATTGCTGATATAAGTGCACTAAAGCTAAAAGTTGAACAACTTGAGCAGCAGCTTTCTGCTCAGAAACAAAAAACTGACAACCTCGAATTTTCTGATGAAGATTGTGACTTACGCTTTTTGATAGAAAATCAAACCGACATGCTTGTGAAGATTGATACGGAAGGTCGGTTTCTGTTTGTAAGCCCCTCCTATTGTCGAACATTTGGAAAAACGAAATCAGAACTAATTGGACACGAATTCGCACCCCTCGTTCACAAAGAAGACCTTCCGGAAACCTTAGTCAGGCTAAAAACGCTGGAAACTCCTCCACACACCTGCCGAATTGAGCAAAGAGCGCTAACGGTTGATGGATGGCGGTGGCTCGAATGGGTTGACAACGCTGTTTTAGATGATCAGGGGAAGATAACCGCAATTATTGGAATTGGCCGCGATATTCACGAAAAAAAGCAAATGGAACTGGCTATAAGTCATAGCAAGGAGCTTTATCAAAAGCTGCTACTGACCATCCCAGATCTAATCGTGCGAACCGATCTCAAAGGCAACATTGTATATACTAACGAAATGAACCTAGCAAGTTTTGGTCTAACCAATACTGAAGATATAATCGGCAGAAATATATTGTCTTTTTTTCATGAAGATGACCTTGAGCGGGCCACGGATAATACCAAGTTAATGTTTGAAAAACCACTTGGCATTCAGGAATATCGACTAAGCGATAACGGACTAATACTTAATTGCGAGGTAAACGGTGATGTATTAGCAGACACATCGGGTATGCCAACCGGAATGGTTTACATAATAAGGAATGTAACTGAAAAAAAACAGCAACAAAATCAGCTCAGCGACACCCAGCAAACCTATGAACACATTTTTAATACCGTAACAGATGCTATCTACATTCAGGATGAAGCTGGCACCTTTATTGATGTAAATGAAGGTGCAGCTAAAATTTACAACTGCACTCGGGAATGGCTGATTGGACAAAATCCAGTTTCGGTAGCCGCCCCCGGACTGAACAACCTTGAAGAAACCAAAGTTCTTTTGGATGAAGTGATTCGAACCGGGGTTCCAGCCCGTTTTATTTTCTGGGCAAAACGCAAGACTGGAGAGATTTTTCCAAAAGAGGTCATTGCAAATAAAGGAATCTATTTTGGTCAGAATGTGCTTATTACAACGGCACGCGATATTTCTGACATTAAAAAAAACGAGAAAAAGCTTGAAGAAACCCTCACCTCCTATAAGCATTTATTTGAGTTTGCAGCCAGCGGAATCCTAACCGGAACATCAGAGGGATTTATAATAGATGCAAACGAGCAGTTTTTAAGAATGACCGGGCTCACCTTGGATAACATATCAGGTAAAAGAATCGAAGATCTTCCTTTTATAAAGGAAAGCACAGAAAAGAACCCACTTAGATACGATTTAATAAAACAAGGCAAAACAGTTCTTTCAGAACGACAAATCAAAACCATGTCAGGCGAAATTATCACTGTTGAGATGCGCACCAAAATGCTTCCTGACAAAAGCTACCAATCCATATTTATTAATGTAACTAGCCGTAAAAAAGCAGAAGAAAAAATACGCGAGAGTGAGGAAACCTACCGCAACCTGTTTCATAATGCTCAGGTAGGATTGTTCCGCACCCGCATTTCTGATGGTAAGATTCTGGAAAGCAATGAGCAATTGGCAACAATGTTTGGCTATGACTCACGCGAGGAATTTATGGAACAGTATATTACAAGCCGCAATTATGTTGATCCAGGAGTGAGGGAGCATATGGTGCAGGTTATACAGAAAAATGGATGTATAGATAATTTTGAAGCCCGTTTTTACCGAAAAGACAAAACTATTTTCTGGGCCAATTATTCAGGGCGTATTTTCCCTGAAAAGGGCTGGATTGAAGGAGTTTCCGTTGACATCACCTCTCGAAAAAATGCTGAGAACAAACTCCGTGAGAGTGAGGCCAATGTAAAAGCCATAATCGAAAATGCACTCGAGAGTATCTGGTCTATCGACAGCAATTACACCATACAATATGTTAATGAGGTGTTTGCCTGTACTTTTTATGAAGTTTTTGGTGCAAAACTGGTTATCGGAACAAAAATTCTTGAAATACTACCACCAACATTAAGAAATAAATGGAAAGCCTATTACGACAAAGCCCTGGCAAACAACCAGTTTACTTTTGTTGATGAAGTAAAAACAGCAGATTTAAGGGTGGTTTCTGAAGTGTCGATGAAACCAATTATTGTACAAGGTGTCGTGGTTGGTGTTTCTGCTTTCAGTAAGGATATTACCAAACGGTTGGCATTTGAAAACGCATTGACTTATGAGAGCACACTAAGGAAACTCTTATATGAGTTATCCTATGATTTCATTAATGCCCCTGTTGCGAAGCTGGATCAAAAAATAGAACAATCATTGGCGCATATAGGCGAATTTATTATTGCCGACCGCACCTATACTTTTGACTACAACTGGGAAGAGAACATATGCTGCAACACCCACGAATGGTGCTCTCCGGGCATTATCCCACAAATAAAAAACCTTAAAACCGTGCCATTTGACGTGATGCCCGATATGTTGTTGGCACATAAAGCTGGTGAACCATTCTTTGTAGCTGATGTATCAAACCTTCGCCACAAAGCAATAAAAAATACGCTCGAAGCACAAGATGTAAAAAGTCTATTGTCGGTACCGATGATGGACAACGGGCAATGCATAGGCTTTGTAGGTTTTGACTTTGTAAAAACGCACCATCAATTTAATGTAACTGAGCAGCATTTGCTAAAACTCTACGCTGAACTACTTTCCAGCGTAAGGCACAGGGCAATAATGGAAGAGCAACTGATTAAAGCTAAAATGAATGCTGAAGAGAGCGACAGGCTAAAATCAGCCTTTTTGATGAATATGTCGCACGAAATCAGAACACCTATGAACGGCATTCTCGGTTTTCTGAACCTGATGGCAGAACAGGATATAAGCGAATCAAAAAAGAACAAATATATCAGTATCATCAATAAAAGCGGCCAGCGTCTGCTGAACACCATAAACGACATTATTGAACTTTCAAGAATCGAAGCTGGAGAATCGAAAATAACGGAAACCCCGGTTAACATCGACGAATTACTCCAGTTTTATTATGAGTTCTTTAAACTCCAAACAGATGAAAAAGATTTGAACTTCAGTATAAACCTAGCGCTGAAAGCCAATGAAAATATAGTGTTAACCGACAAAGAGAAACTTGACAGCATAATAACAAACCTAATTAGAAATGCCATAAAATTTACAAGCGAAGGCAAAATAGAGTTTGGCTGTTATACGGAAAACGACAAAATCGTGTTTTATGTAGAAGACTCTGGGCGCGGAATCCCGAAAGAAAGGCAAAATGCTATTTTCGAAAGATTTGTTCAGGCTGATTTATCTGCAAACCGCAATCATGAAGGTTCTGGCTTAGGTTTATCGATAGTAAAGGCTTATGCGCAAGCATTAAACGGAAGCATTTCGCTAGAATCGGAATCGGGTAAGGGAAGTCGTTTTTCGGTGGCCATACCCTATGTTAAAGCGTTAACACCCGTTGCTCAAGTTAAGCCTGACAACCAAATCACTCCAGCTTTACCTGACTCGATTACCATCCTTGTTGCCGAGGACGATGACAACAGTTTTATTTACCTAGACACCCTCCTACAGTCGATAAATGCACACGTAATCAGAACCGTAAGTGGCGAGGAAACCGTAAACCAAGCACGTACTAACAATAACATTGCCATTATTCTACTCGACATTAAAATGCGTGGCATGAATGGTCTTGAAGCAGCAACAAATATCCGTACTTTTAACAAAACAGTAACTATTATCGCGCAAACCGCTTATGCGCTTGCCGGCGATCGTGAGTTAGCACTCAAAGCAGGATGTGATGACTATCTTTCAAAACCAATAAAACCTGCGCAACTCATAAATCTGATATCGAAATATGTATCCAAAGATTAGTTGTTAATTGTAAGGTTTTATTTCCTTCCAAATGGCAAAAACCTTGGAACGCTCTTTTGATAGGCTTTGTAATCAGGATACTTGGCCGCGCTTATTTCTTCGCTAAAAGCAGAACTTCCCTGAAATAAAACCACCAGAAGCAAGCAACCGGCTATAGTCCAGTTTAGCCATTGCCCTGATGCGGCTATGCTAAACAGATAAAAACTAATCCAAATGCCCTGCTCGGCAAAATAATTGGGATGCCTGCTTAATCGCCAAAGACCTTTATCTAAAAAACCCTTTTTGTAGTCGCCTGTTGGTTTTTTATTGCTGCGTATCAATGCCCATTTACGACTCTGGAAATCCCAATGTTGTTGGTCGGCAACTGTTTCATAAACAAGGAAAAGCAACATAAATGCCGCAGCTGCATAATCAAACAAACCAAGCGGCGTTTCGTTGTACTGCAAGGCAATAATTATGGGCGTAGTAAAAAGCAATATTAAAATATTTTGGTATCCGGAAATAAAGAAAAGATTAAACAAAGTCCACTTCCAACGTGGTTTAAACTCCTTTTTTTTGCGCAATACCTCCCAGCGATAATCTTCCTTTCCTGACCAAAACCGCCACTGATAGGCACCATGCCGGGCAAAATTGAAAGTTAGGCGCAACCCCCAAAGGGTAACAAGGATAGCCATTAGCATCAGCCGCGGACTAAATTCACCATGAAAAGCCACCACCCAAACATAAATAATGGGCATCAAACTCCAAACTTTGTCCACCTGGCTGTTATTACCCGAAAGTTCACCCAGAATAAAGCAAGCCGCGACAGCCACACCTGTTATTGCAGCAAGCAAATGAATAACCTCCCAAACTTCTTGATTAGGCGAAACAGCAAAAAACCAGGTAAAAACAGGCACCACAAGCAATGTGATCATCAGCAAAACAGCAGTTGTAATTATTTTCATAGCGTAAATTAATGAATGGCTGCGAAACTACAAAGATTTTACAAAATGAAAAAACCTGTTTGCCCAAGACAAACAGGTTTCGCGGAGAGAGGGGGATTCGAACCCCCGGTACAGTTTCCCGTACGTCAGTTTAGCAAACTGGTGGTTTCAGCCACTCACCCACCTCTCCAAAACAGGTCTGCAAAAGTACTATTTTGTTTGACATCTCCAAATTTATTTGTAATTTTTACACTAATTTATAAACGCAACGATCTAAAGCAATCTCATTTTGATGCAATACCACACGCAAATTACGAAATCATTGCAACCTATTGATTCAATTTGCTTTACACAACTATAAATGCATCTGTTTAGACTGGTTTCAATTTAGACTGACTAACTTAATTTGTGTTGGCACTGCAAAAATAACTTCTATTTTTGCCTTAAAAATTGTGACCAACAGTTGTTTAAATTATCATCTGACAAAGAAATACGCAACGTCTACAGCCATGGAAAAAAGAACTTTTGCCGAAAAAATATTCAATGCACCTAAAGGGAGTATTGTGTTTGCACGCCCCGATGTTATTCTAACTCACGACAATACCTCAAGTATTTTCAGCACATTCAAACAAATGGGTGGTACCAAGGTAAACAACCCCGATCAGTTGCTCATTGTGCTCGACCACAATGCGCCACCAACCACAGCCAAACTGGCTAACCAGTACGAAACTATTCGTCAGATTGTTCGCGATCAAGGCATAAAAAAATTCCATGATGCAGGCAAAGGCATCTGTCATCAGATCATGGCTGAATATGCCAAACCCAAAATGATAATCGTTGGTAGCGACAGTCACACGTGTACTGCCGGAGCTTTCAATGCATTTGCTGCAGGCATCGACCGAACCGAGTCTGCCGGACTTTGGAAAGTAGGCGAAACCTGGTTTCGTGTTCCCGAATCAATAAAAATCACACTAAATGGCAAACTTAACCCTGGTGTTTATGCCAAAGACCTAAGTCTGTGGATTATAGGGATGATTGGCTCTAGTGGCGCAGATTATATGTCGATTGAATACCATGGCGAAGGTGTGAAAACTTTGTCCATTGATCAGCGCATGACGCTGGCCAATCTGGCTTCTGAAATGGGCGCGAAAAACGCTGTTTTCCCTAACGATGAAGTGCTTCAAGCGTGGTTGGGCGAGGCAACTGATGGGCTTTGGGCCGATGAAGGTGCTGACTATTTTAAGCATATCACCATCGAGTTGGGCGATGTGTTTCCTGTTGTAGCTGCACCCCACCATGTTGACAATGTAAAAGCAGTTTCGGAAGTTCAGGGAACAAAATTGCATGAGGCACTTGTGGGCACATGCACAAATGGGCGATTTGAGGATTTAAAAATTGTTGCAGACATTGTAAAAGGAAAAAAAGTTCCGCAGGGATTTCAGTTCGTAGTGGTTCCAGCTTCTCAGGATATTTATATTCAGGCAATGAAAGCTGGTATTATAGAAACATTGCTTGACGCAGGTGCAAACGTACTTGCCGCCTCATGTGGCCCATGTCTGGGAACTGGTCAAGGTATTCCGGCCGACGGCTACAATGTAATATCTACTGCCAACCGTAATTTTAAAGGCCGAATGGGCAACAAAGAGTCTTTCGTGTATCTGGCTTCGCCCGCAACAGTGGCCTATTCTGCACTTGCCGGAGAAATAGTCGATCCAAGAGGTGCGAAATTCAACGACAAATTTCCTTATGCCATCGAACAAACCAACACGGTTTCTATCGATGAAAACGACAACCGCCGCCTTGATAACGTTTGGAATTACGCTGATGCCAACAACCTAAACACCGATCAGATGTTTGCCGGAAACCTGACATACAGCGTACTAAGTTCTGAACCTGAAAAAATTATGG
>CAYWNI010000078.1:0-10340 GCA_964459525.1 uncultured Lentimicrobiaceae bacterium
GGTATTCGCCAAAATACATGGATGTTATCAACTTGGTAACAGGTCAATTTGAAACCATTGAGATTGAGCTGCTACTGAAACGCTTTGGCCGTGATTATCCTTCCATTAGCAGGGTAGTGTCGGTATTAAAACAAGATTTTATTCAGCCTGCTCGCCCATTGGGCATGGACTTTACTAACGATTGTTTCGTGGTAAATTTTGAAGGACTTATAAAACGAACTGCGTTTGTTAGGGAAATAAAAAATATGCTCGACACATTACGCGACAAATACAAACGCCCTGTGGACATTGAATTTGCGCATGACGGGCAAGATTTTTATCTGTTGCAGTGTCGGTCGCAAAGTGCAGGGCGAAACAGTGTTCCGGCAGAAATCCCTACCAATATTCCCACCAAGAGTATTGTATTTACGGCCCACAAACATGTGCCAAATGGTGTGGTTTCAAACATTACCCACCTCGTTTATGTTGATCCTTTAGAATATGGATTGTTATCATCTCACGATGATTTAATTGCCGTTGGGCATACGATTGGACGGTTAAACAAACTGCTACCAAAACGCCAGTTTCTTCTAATGGGTCCGGGAAGGTGGGGAAGCCGTGGCGACATTAAACTCGGTGTTAGCGTAACTTATTCTGAAATAAAAAATACAGCTATTCTCATCGAAATCGCCCGTAAAAAAAATGATTATGTACCCGACCTGTCGTTTGGAACGCACTTTTTCCAGGACTTGGTGGAGGCCAACATCAAATACCTTCCTTTGTATCCCGATGAAGAAGGCTCTTTTTTTAACGAAGAAATTTTTTCAAACAACCACAACGCATTGTCCGATCTGTTGCCAGACGCAAAACACCTTGAAAACGTGATTAAAGTCATTGATATCAGGCTTTCATTTAACAACCAAGTGATTGAGGTTATGATGAATAGCGATAAATCGTTGGCAGTTGCTTTGTTCACAAATGCAAGCGAAACGGTAGCTGACGAAATTGTCGCAGACAATGCGGTTGTTAACACCGAAAACCTTGACTTTCATTGGCAGTGGAGACAAAAAAGCGTAGAGCGCATGGCTGCTGTACTCGACGCCAACCGTTTTGGCGTAGTAGCCTTGTACCTTTTCGGAAGCGTAAAAAATGGCACTGCCGGCCCGGGAAGTGATATCGACCTGATCGTGCACATTAGAAACACAAGCAGCCAGCAAGCTGAGCTAAAAGCTTGGCTTGAAGGCTGGAGTCTGAGTCTGAGTAACATGAACTATAATCGTACCGGAGTAAAAAGAGACGAAGGGTTGCTCGATGTGCATTTCATTACTGATGATGACATTGAAAAAAGAAGCAGTTACGCCGTAAAGATTGGTGCAATCACCGACGCTGCTAGGCCAGTTTCAATTAAAAAGCATACAGCTTCTTCTTAGAATCTTTGTGGTTCGTGATGAGAAATAGCCGTCAAAGCGGTTTAAGGAGTAATGTAGCAATTTTTCTTACAACAAAATCCGTTTAGTATCTGCCGGTTTATCTGGATCAAAAGTCACCAAGGCCAGTTCGGAACCATCATGCGCTCCGTTTATCATGGTGGTTTTTCCAAGTGTCTGCATCCAGCTTCCGGTCAGTCTTGCCGACTCGTGCACATGCCCATGAAGTGTAAGCAAGGGCTGCTGGTCTTCAATCATTCGCTTTATGGCAATACTCCCAACATGGACATCGAGCGGGACATAATCAATCATTTTCCCATCCAATGCCGCACGATCAAGCAGTGTGTCGTAAGGAGGGCTATGAAATAAAAAGATTGTGTTTTGCATATCAATCTGGTCGGTAAGTTGCTGTAGGTCTTTTTGTATGCTTCCGTAGCGAAGCTCATATTTTGATCGCTCAATGGTATTCATCCCCTCTTCGGGCGAAACACAACCGGGATCGACAAATGCGCTAACGTCATATTTCTCCCAATCTTTTAACAAAAACGGAGTTGGCGGAACATAGGCATATCCCACAATATTGTATTTGCGCCATAGGATTCTGTTGTTTGGAATATAGTGCCAATATCCTCTGGCTTCTCCTTCCAGAAAGCGGTACTCCTCCCCTCTTCCATCATCATTTCCAGGAATCACAAACACTTCAGGAAAACCTTCCTCTTGCTTTAGTTTATCGAATTCAACAAACAGATAATCAAAGAAATCCTGCTGTGCACCTTCGTTTGAAGAAAACTGATGCAGGTGACTGGGCAAAAGGTCGCCACCCATAAATATGGCCACGGGTTTTTGCTCCCTTACAGCCTGAAAAAACTTTCGGTATCTGGAAAGGTGGCCATGGAGATCGGAAACAAAAAAACAAAGAGAATTCATGCCAGCAGATACTACTGTCCGATTTTCAGCACAAGCCCACCGGTAAAATCACCTTGAACAATGGCAGCATACGAATTTACCGACAAACCACCGCCGCTACCGCCAGTACCAATGCCATAATAACCATTAATACCTCCGAAATTCATTGGTAATAACAATCGGCCTCTAACCATAATCCCAACTCGATCGGTAAACATAAATTTAGCGCCAAGACCCAAGGTCATCGAAAAGCGCCAAGTGCTGTTGTAGTCGGCGGTTTTGGGGCTAAAAACTGCCGCACCAAGAGAAACAGAACCAAAGGGTATTACCTTATCTGATTCGCTAAAAGCCTTGAGAATACCAACTTGAAAGTAATTTGTACTAATGTCCACCGCATCATCATCATATAAAGGATAAGCCGGATAGGCTGTAAATGTAGCTTTAGAATCAAGCCGTGTATAACTGATTTCGAGATCAGTAGCGTATTTTACATCTGGAATTATTAAGGAGACGCCATAATTTGCACCATCTTCAATTTTCAATTTTCCTTCACGGAACTGAATTCCTCCGCCAAACATATAACCTGCAAAAGGAACAACTTCTACCTGACTAATCGCGATCAGTGGGAATAAAAAAGCAAGAATAAGGGTTTTAATTTTCTTCATGAGCTTAATAGTTTAATAAAATCGGTGCGAAGTTATCAAAATAACCGTATAAGTTACTCTTCTGTACCATATTCTGATATGAGGACAAAAGTAAATCGCATGAAATACTACCGTAAACTACTGTTTACTTCTCTTAAAAAAATGAGCTGAATCGCCATGCTCACCATAACCCACCTCACAACCAGCTTCTTTAACCTGACGTTCAAGACTACGCATACTGTCTTCGGCTTCTTCGTCCATTCCTGGTTTATTTAGATACAGCGCATAGTTGTTTCGGTATAACCCTGGTGTAATGTTTGGCATCAGCACATTGGCTCCTATTTTCAAGGCTTGCACCCGTCCGTTTTTATCGAGCGCCTGCAAAGCCGTAGTTGATGCGATGTTGATGTTTTTCATAATAATTCGCAGCAGGGCTATCATTTTCAAGCTTAACTCCATACGCTCCGGCACGGGCATCAACTGGTCTTTGAACTGAAACAACGGCGTGTCCTCGTGTTCAATATAAGGCCCCATACCACACATGTCGATATCCAAACTTTGCATAAACAGCAAATCAGAAGCCAAGTGATCAAGCGTTTGAAAAGGCAGTCCAATCATTACGCCTGTGCCTGTTTGATAACCAGCAATCCGCAGCAAATCGAGTGCATTAAGTCGGGTTTTGAAATTATGCGTTTCGTTATTGGGGTGTATTTTGTAGTACAGCGCTTCATTCGACGATTCGATACGCAACAAATAACGTTTTGCGCCCAAGCTAAACCACTTTTGATAGGTTTCAAGCGATTGCTCACCACACGAAAGCGTTACGCCCAATTCACCTTTCCCGATCTCACGAATCATAGCTAAAAGACGGCTTACCCTATCAACAAAATTATCGTTCTGTAATTCGCCAGATTGTATGACCAAACTTCCCATGTTGGTATCCACAGCATACCGTGCCGCTTTGGCTATCTCGTCATCTGAAACGATATACCTGTTGCAATGCGCATTGCTTTTTCGAATACCGCAATACAAACAATCTTTATCGCAGATGTTTGAAAGCTCAATTAACCCACGCAAATACACTTTGTTACCTGAATATTTTTGCTTAATGGAGGCTGCTTCTTCGAATATCAATTTGGTTTCGTCCTTATCTGCTTGCAGTAAACGAACAAGGTTTGCATGGCTAAAGTTTCGGTGTTTTAATATGGATGCAACAACAGACATGAAAGATTATTTTATTGGGAAAGGAGCTATTGCACGATCAAAAACTCCGTTCATATAGGCAATAGAAAGGCCATAATTGGAAACAGGGACACCAGCTTGCACAGCAGGACGCAACCGGTTTTCGAGCTGTTTTTGTGTCACCACACAACCCCCACATTGCACTACCAGCGCATAATCAGCAATTTCACGGGGAATAGGATCCATCCCTGAAACCACATCAAACTGAATTCCCTTACCTGAGAATTCGCCAATCCACTTTGGCAGCTTGTATCTTCCAATATCATCGCAACTCACATGATGGCTACACGATTCCAAAATAAGCACACGGTCGCCTGTTTGTAATGACGACAACTTAACCGTACCTTTCATGTAAAGATCGAAGTTAGCTCTGATGCGTGCAAACAAAACGCTAAAACCTGTTAACGGAATATGCTCAGGAACAATTTTTGAAACAAACCCAAAAGCCTGACTATCTGTTACCACAAGACTTGGCTGCAACCCACTGTCGAAAACCTGTTGCAATTCGGTTTCTTTCACCACCAAGCAGAGTGCATCGTGGTCGAGGACATCGCGAATAGCCATTTGTTGCGGCAAAATCATACGCCCTTCAGGAGCTTCCGAGTCGATAGGAGTAACAAGCAGAACCAAGTCGCCAGGCTGCACCATCCCTTCAAACAAAGAAGGTTTAATGTAGGCCGATGCAGGTATTTTCTGCTTAATTGCTTCAGTGGCTATTTCAAGCGAAATGTTTTCTAAGGTACTTATATCAAGAGGTGTTACACCCGTTTTTTTTTCAATTTCAAGTCGTATATTATCTAAAAGCGGCTCGATGTCGGCTTTGTTATGAAATATAACAAAGGGAACATTATTTTCGGCAAATTTAGCAACCAGCTGCTCCTCAAACGAACCAAACTGATTGCTTGCAACGACAAGAACAGCCAGATCAATCGTACTTATGGCTTTCAGACTTCGTTCGATGCGTTTTTTTCCAAGCTCACCTGAATCGTCAATTCCGGCTGTATCAATAATAATCACAGGCCCGATACCAAAAATTTCGACTGATTTTTTTACAGGATCGGTAGTAGTTCCAGCAAAATCAGAAACAATAGCCACATCCTGTCCAACTAACATATTAATAATCGAACTCTTGCCATTATTACGACGCCCGAACAACCCGATATGGGGTTTTAAGTCTCTTCCTTTTGCCATTAATTCGTGTTGTTATATTAAAAATATAAATCGCGCTCGCCATTTTTTATTTTTTCAATACGCTCACGCACTGCAGCTTCAAGCTTTGGCTCATCAAGTTCTTTGATGTTTTTCTCAATCACCCGCCAACCTTTTTCAGCCGTTTCGTCGCCGGCATAGTCCATAATATACTCCGAAAGAGTCAGTATAGCATTAGGCGTACAAAATCTTTTGATAAAACCAGGCACAGAGAATTCCATAAAATGCTCACCTGTACGTCCTTTTCGGTAGCAAGCAGTACAAAATGAAGGCAGATAATCAGTCTCCAGCAACTCATCAATTACTTCAGCCAACGAACGTTCATCATTAATTAAAAACTGTTCTTTGTTTAAATCTTGACCAAGCAGATCGGGATTTTCGGCATACGCCCCCATTTCAATTTTCGTTCCGGCGTCCACCTGCGAACATCCATACTGCAAAACTTCACGGCGAATATGCTGTGGTTCACGAGCAGTGAGTATCATTCCAGTATAAGGCACAGCCAAACGTAAAATTGCTATTATACGGGTAAACTCCTCATCATTAACATGATATTTCATGTCAATTTCATATTCAGCAGCATCTTGCAAGCGCGGAAACGAAATGGTATGTGGCCCCACGTTATAACACGCTTCTAAGTGGTTTGTATGCCTAATCAGGCCCATAACTTCAAAACGCCAATCATACAATCCAAAAAGTACGCCAATACCTACATCGTCCAAACCAGCTTCTTGCGCGCGATCTAATGAGGTTAGCCTGAAATTATAATCGGCCTTTTTACCTGACGGATGATACCATGTATATGCCTCAGGATGATAGGTTTCCTGAAACACTTGATAGGTACCAATTCCGGCGGCCTTTACTGTTTTAAAACCTTCAATATCAAGAGGTGCAGCGTTAATATTTACCCTTCTTATTTCTCCGTTGCCAGATTTTACACCATAAACAGTTTTTACTGTAGAAGCAATGTATTCAGGACTATATGTACGATGCTCACCGTAAACAAGGATCAATCGCTTTTGTCCATTTTGTTCCAGCGCCTTTACATTATTTATAAGTTCTTGTTCAGTAAGTGTTTTACGAACGGCTTTTGTATTTGAGCTTTTAAAACCACAATATTTGCAATTATTTGAGCATAAATTTCCTACATACAGCGGCGCAAAAAGCACAATGCGGTTACCATAAACCTTTTTCTTTAAGTCTTTAGCACCTTGCTTTATAACATCTATAAGTTTTGGGTCGGTTGTGTTTAAAAGAACAGCCACTTCGGGCAACGACAGGCGATTTTTATCAAGAGATTTGGCCACGATGCGCTCTACCTCTTCGCGTGATGAAATGGCTTGATCAAGAAAAGACTGAATCTCATCAGCGTCGATAAATGGCTTGTGAGGTTCGTCGGGTATACGGTATTGTTCGGGATAAAATTTCATGACTTAGCAAGATTAATTAATTGGCAAAGTAACAATAAATGTAGTTCCTACATCAAGGGTGCTTTGCACTTCAACGGTTCCATTATTTAAATCCACCATCTTTTTCAGGATGGATAACCCAAGACCACTACCAGAAATATCGCGGGTTTTTTCAGTTTTAATACGGGTAAACTCCTGAAATAGTTTTGAGATATTATCTTCTGATATTCCTATTCCAGTATCTTCCACTTTAAGCACAACGCTATTGTTTTTTTTCTTGATATTAAAATGGACTTCACCATCTTCCTTATTGTACTTTACAGCGTTAGAGAGCAGGTTGTTGAGAATAATTTCGATTTCTTCGGCATCAGCCATAATCAACAAATCGCTATCGGCATCAAAATTCAGCTTTATATTACGCTGAATTGCCAATGGCTCAATGGTATTAATAGCAAGCTTAGCAATCTCAACAAGATCAATTCTCTTCAATTCACGGGTTTTTTTACCCGACTCAAGCTTAGTTAAATCGAGTAAATCCATAATAAGTCCGCGCATGCCCTTTATACGCACAAGCGATCGGTCAATCATGGCCATGTATTCATTTATGTCATCACCCACCTGTTTATCCTGCATAATTCTCAGGTAGCCCTCAATGGCATTTAGTGGGGATTTCAATTCATGCGAAAGCACCGACAGAAACTGAAAGCGAATTTGTTTACCCTCTTTGTTCATACGCTTTGTCATACGTTTTAGGAACAAATGCTTACTAATTCCTTCCATAGCTGACTTGAGTTCGGCAGGAGTAAACGGCTTTGGCACAAAATTAAATGCCCCAAAATTGGTGGCTTTTACCGCAATATCAAGCGATGCATAAGAAGTAATCATCATTACGGCGGCATCAATTTTCATTTTGTTAAGCTCCTCCAAAACCTCTATACCCTGAATACCAGGGAGTTTATTATCGAGAAGAATCACGTCAACAGGTTCATTATGTACAATTTCCAGCGCTTCCTCACCGGTAGCCGCTTCCTTTATATCGAAGGAAAAATCCTCATCAAGAAACGGAAACCCCACGGTAAAATTTCGTAAAATCCTTTCAATGCCCGATCTTATGCCAGGCTCATCGTCAACAATCAGTACTTTTAGTTTTTCCATCACCGTATGTTTTTATCAACTTGGGTTGAATTTTAATATAATCTTCTGTTTTGTTTGCTTTTACCCAATTAGATTCTCAGGAGTTTGTTTATTTCGCGATGTAATTGGTCGCCACGAATTCCTTTTTCCAGGTATAAGTCAGCCTTGATCCAGTTTTTATCCTCTTCTGTTTCCACTTTAAAGCTGATACCTGTTTCGGCAGTTACGGCAGTAGCAATAATTACGGGCATTTCAGGGTATAACCTTTTTGCTTTATAAGCCAGTACGAAGCCACTGTCATGGGTTTCCATCATCAGGTCAAAAATGGCCAGATCGGGTTTTATCGTTTTGAGTAAATCCTCCCCTTCTGCACGTCCTGAAGCGGTAATCACATCAAATCCAAAATTCAAGATCTGCAATTTCATCTGCTCAAGGTAATCATGATCGTCATCCACAATAAGGATTAATTTTTTTAATTCTGACATGTTCATTTTTATTTAATAATTTCTAATTCAAAGGTTTTCGAGGCAATACAATTTTAAAACGGGTACCTGTAGCTCCAGCTTCTGGGTCACATTCCGATTTTACCTTAATATCGCCTTTATGCATTTTTACAATTCCATATACCAATGGCAACCCCATTCCTGTACCTTTTCCAATAGCTTTAGTGGTAAAAAATGGAGTAAATATTTTTTCCATATTTTCAGGTAAAATACCCGACCCTGTATCTGAAACTGTAATCTTTATATCAAACTGGCTATCTTCTACTTCGATGGTAAGCACGCCGCCGTTGGGCATGGCTTCCACGGCATTTTTTTCAAGATTCGTAAGCACCTGCATAAATTGATCCTGATCAATCATTGTTAATGGGTCATTGACATGCGAAACAAACTTTATCTCAACATTTGCCGGTTTTATCACTGACTCAAGACTATGTTTACAGAAATCGACAATATTGGTTTCTTGCAGGTTAACCTGACTTTTGCGGGCAAAATTCAACAAGCCGCCAACGATATTCTTACAACGGTCGGCCTGCTCGGCAATCAAGGTCAAATCTTTTGACATAGGATCATCGGGGCTTACTTCCTCTTTTAAAATATTGCTATACATGGTAATAACGCCCAAAGGATTGTTCAATTCATGCGCAATTCCGGCAGACAATTGCCCCATATTAGCTAACTTTTCCGAGTGGCGTAATGCCAGTCTGGCATTGGCCAACTTATCGTTACTCTCGTTTAAATCGTTAATGGTGCTGTGCATTTTCTCTATCGTATATGGAAGGCACATCTCTGTTTCAGCCAATCCATTTAAAATAGCGATAGCATGTTCGCGACATGTAGGATAACCGCACGCACCACAATTTAGGTGATCATCCGCTTTTTGTTTTCCAAGCGAAACGAGTACCCGTCGTATCTCACTCTCTTCAGGGACATACAATACCTGCTCTGTAGGTTGGAAGGTACGCGAATAATCCAAGCTACTAAATGCATTCACCTGCTCTTTCCACTCTTCAACGTCTAACTTTTTGAGCTTATCGGACACATACTTGCTCACAATTGATCTACGTCTGAACCGACTTCCGCCTTTCGACATTCCCGGCCCCATAATACAACCCTCACAGCAAAGTAATTCCAGATGCTTCCCAATCAAATTTCCTTTTTCAAACTCCTTGATAGCATCTTTAAAATTATCCTTACCATCCGTAACAATTACCGAACAGTCGGTAATATCGGAAGAACGCCCCATAGTGTTTAACAGACCGTGACTGATTGGAAAACCAGCTCCTTTGGCAGCAAATGGCGGATCAAACTCCATTGGTTTTACAGCCATCAAATTGATTCCGGAGTGGTTAAAAATATCCCGCAACTCAATAAAGGTAATGGCTTCATCAATTTCGGCACTTTCTCCTTTTTTCGCCACACAAGGACCAATAAAAACAATCTTTGCGTCGTCTCCGTGCATCTTGCGTATAATGCGGGTAATAGCCACCATAGGTGAAACAATCGGCGCCAAATTATCAACTAAGTTTGGATGATGTTGCTCTACATAAGCTACAACAGCAGGGCAATCAGAAGAAATAAACCCCTCCTCGTGTCCTTTTTCAAGTAGTTTTTTATATTCAATGGCAACCATGTCTGCACCAAATGAAACTTCGATAACACGGTAAAAACCAAGCTTTTTAAGCATCCCAACAAAAATGCGGTGGTCTTCAATTTCGGTAAACTCGGCAGGAAAACTTGGTGCAACAGCAGCAATAACTTTAGATTCTGTTTCAAGCAGCTGAGTTACCTCATCTTTCATTTCAACAAAAGCTTTAGCACCTTGACTACAAACATTTACGCAGTTTCCGCATGCAATACAACGCTCTCCTATTACCTCGGCCTGTCCAT
>CAYWNI010000079.1:0-742 GCA_964459525.1 uncultured Lentimicrobiaceae bacterium
CCCACCAAAATGAAGTTGGTATTCGGCATTGAGGAATTCGGGGATTTGTTTGACTCTTTCTTTAAGCTTTTCAGGGTCGATTTGTTTTTCCAGAAACGGTTTGTAAATGTTTTCAAGCACTCCATGAATAATATTCCCAAAAGTGTTGCTTTCCATCGATTGTTCAAGCACATCATCCGTTTTTAATCGAAGAACATAGCGGAAATAATACCTTAATTTACAATTGATGTAGGTATTTAGAGCCGAAGGAGAAAAACCTTTTTGTGCGTGTTCCTTGATTTTTTGTGCAATTTCTGGTGTTTTGATGATTTTTATCTTTCTTGTTAGCTCCGGCATAGCAGCATCCAGCCTCATTTGCCGCTTTTCTATGGTTATTTTAGGGTTATGGGCAGCTAATTCCAGTTCCAATTGTAGTAAAAAACGGCTGGGGTCGTTAGTTCCTATGCCATTGCTGCTGCTGTTGAATACGTAAGTGATGTTTTTTGCCCTTTGCAATAACCTGTAAAAATGGTAGGCTGTCACATCCTGACTGTCTTTGGGCAGTGGCAACTTAAACCTGTGCCGAATGTCGAAAGGAATAAAGGTGTCGGCGTGGTTGTTGGCTGGGAGAAATTTTTCATTTGCACCCAGAAACAGGATATTTTCAAAATCAAGTGCTCTCGTTTCTAAAAGACCCATTACTTGTATGCCTTCCAGCGGTTCACCTACCAAGCTTAATTGGGCTTGGCGCACAAACTGTATC
>CAYWNI010000079.1:752-10223 GCA_964459525.1 uncultured Lentimicrobiaceae bacterium
CAGGATTTTTTCGGCAGCTTTTGTGCTTAGTTGCTCGCTGGAGTTTACAACCACTTTCCTAACCAACGACACCACCTCAAAGACTTTTCCTGCCTGAAGTTTTTCAATTGGCTGTTTGTTCAGGCTCGAATTGGCAGCTTGGAAGGTGTCTAACATATCCAAAAGTCTGTCAATAAAACAGATGCCATCGTTGCATGGAGAAATCCAGCCAATAAGTTTATCGAAAATTGGAGCTGAGAATTTTGCTGCTTGTTCTGCTAGTGCGGAGGTGGTTATAGAAAAAACATTGTTTTTTATCAGCGGTTGGGTCAATTTTTCCACTATTCCAGGATGCTGACTGCTAAGTATATTGTAAACCAAGGGGCTAAAAATAAAACCCATCAACTGAAATACCGGAAATGGCTCTGTTTCTTTGCTTCGTGTTTGCAGCAACGACTGCCATTGTTTGATAGTAAATTCGAAATGGGTATTTTTAAGTGGATAACCCATTGTTATATTGTATTTTGTACTATTATTTGCAATACTTTTGTTTGGTAATGCGCCAAGCAATGGTATCAGAAGTTGTTCGTTGGCCATAACTATAGCCATTTCATTTTGCTTTTCTGGTGTTGAATCACTTTTTTTGTATAATTCTGTAATCCAACTCGATGCAAATTTACATTGTGCTACTTCGCTCTGAACCTCGATTATTTTTATATTTTTTTCGTCGGTTAAAAGTAGCTTGCTTGCTCCTTTGATGGGCTGGAGTTTTAGTTCAGAAACCAGTTTTTTAATAAACCGACCGGGCTCGGGATTTGGTGCTTTTTCATTGGGTTCAGCAGCAAAGTAATAGTTATCCACATCCCAAAGAAACTTGGTGTTGAAATTGGTTTTTATTTTCTTCAAGATTTCGGTTTCGGCAGGTGAAACGGCATTGATTCCTGCAAACAGAAAATTTTTCCATTTCCAATTTGGTGATAAGGAATCAAAATTTTCTGCCAGAAAGCGATAAATAAGTCCTGGGTAGCCTTGTTTTTCGGATAAAAGTTGTTGCTGCAGCTGGGTATAATAGTCTGAAAGTGAGCGGTAGAAATTGATGTATTTGGTTTGCATTTCAGTTAATGGACTTCCATCCAAATTCCATTCCTGCATGGCTTTGTTTGCCGACAGGTGATCGAAAAGTTGGTCAGCTTCTACAAGGTTGAGGTCGATGTCGTTAAAATCGGCGGCTATGATGCTGCCCCACGAAAGAAAATCCTCCAAGGCGCGGTGATTATTACCAGCAATTTTTTTGTGTATAGCAAAAAGATATAAAGAAAGTTGCAGCGATTCAATTCTGCTAAAACCTGATGCTGCCTGCAAAAAAGAATCCAACGAATAAAACTCAGGCAGCCAAAAAGCACCAGTTGCTTTGGATTTTATTATCTCTTTTAAAAAAATAATTGAACGCTTATTCGGCAGAATCAGGGCTGTGTTTGAATGGTTATTCCCTGTGCTTATAATTTCATCTGCTACGGTCTCTAGAAAAGCTTTCATGGGGTTTTTAGGTTTAGTTCATCTTCAGCGTTTCTTATCTTCTCTGGTGTGCCAAGGTCGTGCCATCGTGCTTTGTCGTTTACATAGCCAACTAATCTTTGTTCAGATGCCAGCTGAAGCCAAGCATCGATAATTGAAAATTTTCCCGTAAACTTAATCCTGTCAATGAGCTCAGGATTTGTTAGCCATACACCATTAAAGGAAAATGAAAGGTAGTCGGCAGTGGGTTTGTCGACCCATTTAAACTCACTTGTTTTAAAGTTCGCCCAACCAGTGAGGTAGTTTCGTATATCGAAAAGTAAAGCCCTGCTCGATTGGCGGTTACTAACAAACAAAGTGGCGTCCGCCTTTTTTTGTTGGTGAAACCTCTCCAGAGCTTTGATGTCGAAATTGGTGAGGATGTCAACATTGTGAATAAGTATGGGTGAATCGCCGGTGAAAAAAGCTTTTGCCGCCACCAAAGCACCTCCCGTATCTAGCAAAATGTCCGATTCATCACTAAAATAAATCTGCATTCTCAGCTTTTGGTTTGCGGCTATGTGGGCAATTATCTTGTCGGCGTGGTGATGCAGGTTGATCATAACCTCTTCAATTCCGGTATTTTGGAGTTTAAACAGCAGCCCATCGATCATGGCCACACCATCTATTTTAACAAGTGCTTTGGGCTGATTGCGTGTGATTTCTCCCAGACGACTTCCCAGTCCGGCAGCCAATATCATCGCTTTTTTAATCATTGCTGCGGCTGTTTATTTCTATATGTGTAAGCGATACAAAGATGCCAGAATGCTTATTTTCAAGATGTTCAGTCAGTTGTATGGAACTAAAAACCGATCGGTGTCGTCCGCCGGTACATCCAAAATCTACTTGAAGGTTCAAAAATCCACGTTTGAGGTAATTTTCTACCGAAGTATCCACTAGAGCGAAAACATGTTCCAAAAAAGCTTCAGTTTCGGGTTGCTTTAACATAAACGACCTAATCGCCTCATCCTCTCCAGTTAAATCGCGAAGTGTTGCATAACGATGTGGGTTTGGAAGTGCGCGACAATCGAAAACAAATCCGCCACCATTGCCAGTAAAATCCTGAGGTGGCCCTTTTTTCTTGTACGAAAAGCTGCTAACATGAACGGTGAGGCTTTTCCGATCAGGGGCATTCGTTTCATAGAAACGTTCTGTGATTTCAGTAAAAACCTTTTTTAGCTCAGGAATGTAGAGATCAAGAGGGTGGTTTTTAATCAATAAATTCAAGGCATTTCCCGCGGTTGGCAGACTTTGTAAGAAATGCGCCTTACGCTCCATCAACCCCCTGAACCCATAAGCGCCAAGCACTTGCATTATTCTGAAATAGACAAAGTAGTTGTAATGATGTTTCACCTGCGCCACTTCTTCAGGTGCAACTTGGGCAAGTTCATCCAGGTAGTAATTAAAAAGTATTTCTTTGGTTGTTTCGGGCAGTTTGGCTTTTACCTGATGCAGCAGCGAAACCAAATCGTAGGGCAGCGGCCCTTTCCTACCTCCCTGAAAATCAATATACCACAGCTCATCATCGTGTATCATAATGTTTCTAGACTGGAAATCACGGTAACAGAAGAAGTTAGGGCTCGAAGTGGTAAGAGCATCTGTAAAGGTTTGAAAATCTCGCTCTAGTCTGTCTTCATGAAATGGAATGCGGGCTGGTTTTAAAAAGCAGTATTTAAAATAATTTAAATCCCAAAGAATGGTTTGCTTGTCGAAATTGGCAACAGGATAGGCCTTGCTGTAATCTATATTTCTGCCTCCAGAAACCTGAAAACGAACCAGATCGGAAATAGCTTTTTTGTAACGATCAATTATTTTCTGACTTTCAGAAGTTTCTGACAAAAAGTCGAACAGGCTTTTGTCGCCGAGGTATTCCAGAATAAATACTGTTTCTGACTCATCAAAAGCGAGGATGTCAGGCACATGCATTCCGAGAGCACGGAAATGTTGTGTAAATTCTATCTGGGCTCTATTTTCCTCAACTACAGGGTTGTAAAAGGTAATTAGGTCAGGGTGCTCACCATTTTCAAATGTAATTTTGTAGTAAAGTCGGTCGCTCCCGGATTGGGGAAGCGGTGTGAGCAAACTTTTTTCGCTTTTTCCAAGCTTTGCAAGCAAACTCCGAATAAGGGCAATGGGTTCATGTTTCATCTTGAACAAAATCGTACTACACAAAAGTACGGTTTTATTGGTTTGATGAAAAAAAATGTCAAGTGATAAGAATCAAAAGAATCGAATTTATCAGCTTTGCTGACAAGCCTATTCGAATTCGTTATTGTCGGGGGTATTGGGTATCCATGGGCGGAGTTCATCGGCTTCGCTCCAAGCGGCAACCCAATCTGGCAGCGGATTTAAGGCGATGTTGATGTTAAGCGCTTTCATCACCTCACTGGTTTTTACAAGACCATTTTTCGAAGTAACACCAGTTCTGATTAGGGCAGCAGAGTGTATCTTGCCTTCGCGTAGGGTTTGTTGGTGAAAATAAATCCAACGATCGTCGGCACCTACAATCTGGGTGCTTAGCTCATATTTCTGAAAAAGCTTTAGCCGGTGTCTGTATCTCACGCTCGATCCGGCAACAGCCAGTCCCCACTTATTTTTTTTAACTGCCTTAAGCAATCCCAGCCGCATTGCCATTTCAAAACGGCCAAAATCCATCATGGTAAGGTGTCGCCCATTGTTTAATTCCCAAAATGGATCAATGTCGACAAGGCAAACCCGCATGGGTAATATGCTAACGTCCTGTATAGTAAGAGGAGGTTTGGTCTTGCTTTTTAGCATCGTGCGTGCCAATCGCAGGTATGGATACATGGCTACTGTTTAAGCAGGTGAATGGTTTCTGTCGGATTTTTAGACTTAAAAACCGTGTTGCCGGCTACGAGCACATCTGCGCCTGCTGCCAATAACGTTGATTTATTGTCAAGGGTCACACCACCGTCAACTTCAATAAGGGCCTTGCTTCCGGTTTTAGCAATAAGTTGTTTCAGCCGTGTTATTTTGCTGTAAGTTTGTTCGATAAACTGTTGTCCGCCAAACCCTGGATTTACTGACATTACAAGCACAACATCCAGAATACCAATTATTTCGTTTAGGGATTGAATGCTGGTATGCGGATTGAGCACGACTCCGGCCTTCATTCCTTGTTCTTTAATTTCCTGAATGCTCCTGTGGAGATGTGTGCTGGCTTCGTAATGAATCGTGAGAATGTCGGCTCCAGCTTCTTTAAACGTTTTGATGTATCTTTCGGGTTGCACAATCATCAGGTGAACATCAAGGGGTTTTGTAGCAAGCTTTTTAATGGCTTGAATTATTGGCATTCCGAAGCTAATGTTGGGAACAAAAACGCCATCCATCACGTCCAAATGAAACCAGTCGGCTTCGCTTTGGTTTATCATGGCTATTTCCCTATCTAAACGTGTGAAATCAGCTGAAAGCATTGAGGGTGCAACGAGGTGGCTCATGAGGTGTTTTTTTGCAAATATAAAAAAAGCGTCCCGAAAGACGCTTTTATTTTTTTAACCCAAATAGGATTTTAAAATTTTACTTCTTGAAGTATGCTTCAATCGCCTGATGGCTTTTTCTTTTATCTGGCGAACACGTTCACGGGTAAGATCAAATTTTTCTCCAATTTCTTCTAGGGTCATGGGGTGGCCTGCATTTAATCCGAAATACAGTTTTACCACATCGGCTTCACGCTGGGTAAGGGTTTGGATGGCGCGGTCGATTTCTTTGCGCAACGATTCGTAGAGGAGTCCTGTTTCAGGTGTTGTCCCTTCTTCGTTTCGCAACACATCATACATGGTGTTGTCTTCGTCCTGAATCAACGGGGCGTCCATGCTTACATGGCGTCCAGCGTTGCGCATTGATTCTTTCACTTCAGTTTCGGTCATTTCCAGCTCAGAGGCAATTTCCTCAGAGTTAGGTTCACGCTCAAACGATTGTTCTAGACGTGCCGAAGCCTTGTTGATTTTGTTTATCGATCCAATTTTATTAAGCGGAAGGCGCACAATTCGCGATTGTTCGGCCAACGCCTGAAGAATGGACTGACGAATCCACCAAACTGCGTAAGAGATGAATTTAAAACCACGGGTTTCGTCGAAACGTTGAGCAGCTTTTATAAGACCCAAGTTACCTTCGTTGATTAAGTCGGGTAGGCTTAAGCCCTGATTTTGATATTGTTTTGAAACAGAGACAACAAACCTTAGGTTAGCTTTTGTCAATTTTTCCAAAGCAACACGGTCTCCTTGTTTAATACGGCGAGCCAGTTCTACTTCTTCCTCGGCGGTAATCAGGTCTACTTTACCAATTTCCTGCAGGTACTTGTCAAGCGACGCAGTTTCGCGGTTGGTGACCTGCTTTGTAATTTTTAGTTGCCTCATGGGGTTACATCAAATTTTACTGGTACTTATACGCTGTTATTTCCAAAAAGGTTACTGACGAGGTTTATCTTTTCTGTCATTTCTGTCATTTCGAGGCCCTCTGTCGTTGCGGTCATTTCTGTCGTTGCGGTCATTTCTGTCGTTCCTGTCGCGGTGATCCGATCTTGGTGGCCTGTCGTTTTCCATATTTTCAGGTTTTGGCAACAGCACTTTTCTTGAAAGCTTAAGCTTACCAGTTTTAGGATCGACACCAACCAACTTAACATCAATTTTTTCACCTTGTTTCAGCACATCTTCTGGATTTTCAACTCGTTTCCAGTCGATTTCAGAAACATGAAGCAGACCATCTTTTCCTGGCAGAATTTCAACAAAGGCACCAAAAGCAACAATGCTTTTTACTGTTCCATGATAAATTTTATCTAATTCAGGAACGGCAACGATACCTGAAATCCAGTCTTTTGCTCCGTCGATGGCGGCCTTGTTTGGTCCCATTACATCAATCACACCTTGGTTTCCAATTTCTTCGATAACAATTGTTGCTCCGGTTACTTTTTGGATTTCTTGAATCACTTTTCCGCCGGGGCCGATGATGGCGCCGATAAATTCTTTGTCGACGTACATTTTTTCGATACGTGGAACAAATTCCTTGTAGTCGGCACGCGGTGCGCTAAGTGTTTGCGCCATTTCGCCAAGAATATGAATTCTACCCTGACGGGCTTGTTCAAGGGCTTGTTCGAGCACTTCAAACGAAAGTCCGTCAACTTTTATATCCATCTGACAGGCGGTAATACCATCTTTTGTTCCGGTAACTTTAAAGTCCATATCACCCAAGTGGTCTTCGTCGCCAAGTATGTCAGAAAGCACAGCAAATCTGCCTGTTTTTGAATCTGAAATCAATCCCATGGCAATACCTGCAACAGGTTTAATCATTTTTACACCGGCATCCATCAGCGCAAGAGAGCCACCGCAAACGCTAGCCATAGAGGAAGAACCGTTTGACTCAAGGATGTCAGAAACGATGCGAATGGTGTAAGGGTTGTCTTCACCACTGGGAACCATTATTTTAAGCGCTCTTTCAGCCAGGTTTCCATGACCTACTTCACGACGTGACACACTCAGCATTCTTTTAACTTCTCCGGTTGAGAATGGGGGGAAATTGTAGTGAAGCATAAACTTACGTGAACCGCTGATAACAGCACCATCAATGGTTTGCGAGTCAAGTTTGCTGCCGAGGGTAACAGTAACAAGAGCCTGTGTTTCACCGCGGGTGAAAACGGCAGATCCGTGTGCTGAGGGCAGGTAGTCGACTTCCGACCAAATTGGTCGGATTTCGTTCATTTTACGACCATCCAAGCGGACATGGTCATTTAAAATAGCTTCTCTTACAGCTTCTTTTTCCACATCGTGGAAATAGCGTTTTACCATGTTTTGAACGGTGGCACGTTTTTCTTCTTCAAATGTTTCGAGGAAAGCATCGCGCACAGCTTTAAAAGCATCTGTGCGGGCGTGCTTGTCAGGATTTCCCTGAAGAGCTATTTTATAGCAAGCCTCATAAGTAGCTTCGTGTACTTTGGCTTTTAGTTCGTCGTCGTTGGTTTCGTGACAATATTCGCGTGTAGTTTTTGCTTTTTCAATTTTTGCTGCCAACTCAACCTGAGCGTCGCATTGTTTTTTGATGGCGTCGTGTGCCACTTGAATAGCTCCAAGCATATCGGCTTCAGAAACTTCTTTCATCTCGCCTTCCACCATCATGATATTTTCTTTGGTGGCTGCCACAATCATTTCAATGTCTGCTTCTTCAAGTGCCGAAAGTGACGGGTTTACAATGAATTCGCCATTAATTCGGGCTACACGAACCTCAGAAATAGGGCCGTTGAACGGAATATCAGAAACAGTAAGTGCTGCCGATGCTGCAAGCGCAGCAAGGGCGTCAGGGGCTGTGTCTTCTTCTCCGGAAATCAGGCTGATTAGAACTTGTGTTTCGGCATGAAAATCTTCAGGAAATAGCGGGCGAAGGGCTCTGTCGACGAGGCGTGAAATCAAAATTTCGTGCTCCGAGGGGCGTGCTTCTCTTTTGAAAAAACCGCCGGGGAATTTTCCTGTTGCTGCATATTTTTCTTTGTATTCAACAGAAAGTGGCATGAAATCGACATCCTCACGGGCTTCTTTTGCCGCAACTACGGTGGCCAGAAGCATGGTGTCGCCCATGCGTACAACTACCGATCCGTCAGCTTGTTTGGCCAGTTTCCCAGTTTCTATGGTTATTGATCTTCCATCATCCAGGGTGAAAGATACTGTTGTTGGTTCAATTGGTTTCATAATGTCTTTGTGTGTTAAGTGAAAACGGGAGTAATGGAAACACAAAAAAAGGCAATCGGAAAATTGCCTTTTTTTGAGAAGGATCCGAAGCCTTCGTTATTTTCTTAGACCCAACTGTTTAATAATGGCGCGATATCTTTCAATATCTTTTTCTTTTAAATAGTCGAGCAGTTTTCTTCTTTTTCCAACAAGTCTGACAAGCGATCTTTCGGTGAACACATCTTTTTTATTGGTTTTCAGATGCCCAGTAAGGTGTTTAATGCGGAAAGTAAATAAGGCTACTTGGCCTTCTGCTGAACCTGTGTCAGCAGCACTTTTGCCGTAATTTTCAAAAATCTCTTTTTTTGTTTCAGAAGTTAAATACATATGTTATAATTTTTACTCAAAAAATCGGGCTGCAAAAATAGAAAGATATTTTGTATTACGCAATATTTTTAGTAATCTTTTTTCGTTTTTAAAATAACAGTTAGTCAACTGGTTAGGCTAATCGACATTTTTTTTAGTATTGATTTCAGTTATTAAAAAAACTATTGGAGTTAGGTAAGTCTGTTACTAAGGTTGCAAAGGAGGTTTTTTTCTTGAGAAATTAAGGTAAAAATTAACCAAACTGTATATTGCAACCGAAAACGACATGAGATAAAGTACCGAGCCGAACGCTTCACTGGTGTAATTTATAATTACAAAACCAAAGACCAACAAAGCTATGCCCGAAAGGACATACAACCAGAAATATTTGGCTCCCTGGTGGTTGAAAAATCCTGCATTTAAATAAAGCATGCCCATTATGGCAATCCAAAAGGAAAAATCGGTTAACACGAAGCGTTGCGAAACTTCCGGATAAGTTAGAATAACCAGTCCTGCGAAAGCATCCGCAATGGATTCCATGATGATTTTCTCGTTGATCTGGTGATCAAAGTTTAGAAACAGGTTGATTGATGTAAGCGCGGCTCCAACAAGCAGTGCGACACCGAAGAAAAACCCAAATTCGTTAATGGTTAGGTTTAAAACCAGGCTGGTAATGGCAATAGTGAGCAAAAGCAGTGCTCTTATATGGCTAAAAATTGGTTTCATTTTTTTTATGTTTTGGCAAAAATAGCAAGTATTTCCTGGTAAGGAGGTTGAATGTCCCATTCTTTTTGCATTACACCTAAAAGAAATCATAAGGCTATTCTCTTGCTTTTTTAGGCTTATTACCCCAATTTCATATCTTTGCCACGAACAATTGCAAAAGCCGAGTTATATG
>CAYWNI010000080.1:0-2340 GCA_964459525.1 uncultured Lentimicrobiaceae bacterium
GCTTTTCAGTGACCATCCAGAAACTAGACCCATACATCAACATCGATCCCGGAACGCTCAACCCCTATGAGCATGGAGAATGCTACGTTACCGAAGATGGTGCCGAAACTGATCTGGATCTTGGGCATTACGAAAGATTCTCCAACACCCCCACCTCGCAAGCTAACAATGTTACAACAGGTCGAATTTATCAAAATGTGATTGAGAAAGAAAGAAAAGGACAGTATCTGGGCACCACAGTTCAGGTTGTTCCTCACATTACTGACGAAATAAAAAGATGCATAAAACTTCTTGGCGAAACAGGTAAATACGATTTTGTAATTACTGAAATTGGCGGCACTGTAGGCGATATCGAGTCGTTTCCATTTATTGAAACCGTGCGCCAGATGAAGTGGGAACTCGAAAATGATTGCGCGGTAATACATCTAACATTAGTGCCTTACCTGCGTGCAGCTGGCGAATTAAAAACAAAACCCACTCAGCACTCGGTTAAAACCATGCTTGAACAAGGAGTCCAGCCTGATATAATTGTTTGCCGCACGGAACACCCTTTAAATGAAGGGTTAAAGCGCAAAATAGCACAATTCTGCAACGTCACTCCCGCCAGCGTTATCGAATCCATCGATGCGGAAACAATTTATGATGTTCCCTTGTTGATGAAAGAGGAACAACTCGACATCGCAGTACTGAAAAAAACAAAAACACCGATACCCGAAAACATCGACTTAAAAAATTGGGAGAGTTTTATCCGACGCCTAAAAAACCCAAAACAAGAAGTAACCATAGCCCTAGTGGGCAAGTACGTTGAGCTAAAGGACGCATATAAATCTATTAGCGAGTCGATTATACACGCCGGTTCAGCCACTGAAACCAAAGTAAATGTTATTTCCGTTCACTCTGAAACAATTGACTCTGCCAACGTTAGAAAAAAACTGGCAGGTGTTGATGGTATTTTGGTTGCACCAGGCTTTGGAGGACGCGGCATTGAAGGCAAAATTGAAGCTGTGAAATATGCCCGACTGAAAAAAATACCTTTTTTTGGAATTTGCTTGGGGATGCAATGTGCAGCCATTGAGTTTGCGCGAAACGTTCTTAAACTCAAGGAAGCACATACCACTGAAATTGATCCCAATACGCCATATCCTGTTATCGACTTAATGGATAATCAAAAAGAAATCTCTGGTCTTGGCGGAAGCATGCGTTTAGGATCGTATAACTGTGAACTAAAAAAAGATAGTCACGCTTACAAAGCCTACAAAAGAAAAATGATTAGCGAACGACACCGCCATCGCTATGAATTTAACAACGATTACAGAAACCGTTTTGTAGAAAACGGCATGACGTTAACAGGCATCAATCCTGAAGAAAATCTTGTCGAGATCATTGAATACAAAAATCATCCGTGGTTTGTGGGAGTACAGTTTCATCCTGAATACAAAAGCACTGTAAAACAACCTCATCCACTTTTCATCGGTTTTATAAAGGCTGCCAACAATTTCCATAAGGGACAAAAAAACAAATAATTCCAAATGGAATATCTGTTAAGTATGGGTTGATTTCCAATAAGGGTTTTCGTCTTCCTCGTCATTTTGATCTTCAAGTTCCCAGGAATATTTCTTGCGCTGTGGCCCCTGTTTTCTATAATACAAAGCCATTGCCATTCCGGCAACAAAGCCACCTAAATGCCCTTCCCAACTTATGGCTTTTTCCTCAGGAAAAAAATCCGGAAACACTCCCCAAATCATGCTTCCATATAAAAACACAACCACAAGCGACAAGGCGGCCAGCCCCTTTACCTCGCGAATAATCCCGCTCAAAAACAAAAAGGCTGACAACCCATAAATTACACCACTCGCGCCCACATGCCACGATGGCCGACCGCCGAACCAAACCCAAATACCTGACAAAAGCCAAATTCCTGCAAGCACCTGCCACGAAATGTCGCGGTAAAAATAGAACAAGGCTGTAGCTAAAACCAAAAAAGGAACTGTATTAGCCATTAAATGACTAAAACTACCATGAACCAAAGGCATGGTAACTATTCCTTGTAAACCGTTAATATTTAATGGGTAAGTCCCTAAAAAACCTAGCTCCACACCAAAAACATATTCAGCTGTTTTAATCAACCACATCACCATTAAAAGAAACAATGGTGGCCACAGAGCCGTAATTATTCTTTTATTTTCACTTTTCATTAAATTCAGAAATTTTGCACACAAAACCTTTGCAAATAACGTGCCCTTTAAAGAAAATTAACATTTGGCTAAGATTTAGCCGTTATTTTTGCAAAAAGCAGATCATTGTTGAAACTTTTCCGTTTTTCTGCAGTCTTGTATATTG
>CAYWNI010000080.1:2350-10216 GCA_964459525.1 uncultured Lentimicrobiaceae bacterium
CAAAAATGTCTTTCAACAATTTAGGCCGCTTTGAATAGTTAGAAATAGAAATACTTAATATGGCTTTGATAGCGCCCCATTATACATCAAAAACTACGTGTAGCATCGTATATAATTATTCCGATATCGGAAAACTCTCGGCAACTAAACCAAACTACCACATGACTAATTTTTGGAGCCTGATGCTTTTAACCTTGACTCTGCTGACCACAATACCTGCAATAGCTACCGACGAAGGCCTGAATAAAGGCTTTACCCTTAGTGGTTTTATTTCCGATTTAGAAAACGGAGAATCTCTACCAGGAGCAACAGTTTATATCGCAGAAATAGAAAAAGGCACAACTTCTAACGCCTATGGCTACTACAGCATCACGCTTAACAAAGGAGATTATAAGGCAACAGTGTCCTATTTAGGTTATGAAAGCCAGACTTTAACAATTGATTTAAACAATGACAAAACGCTAAACATTGAACTAAAGAGTGTAAGTCAGGATTTAAGCGAAGTGGAAATAACAGGCAAAGCAGGCAATGAAAATGTGATAAACGCGCAAATGAGTGTTAACTCTATGAGCGCAAAAACCATACAATCGATTCCTGCCCTCATGGGAGAAGTAGACCTGATAAAGGCTTTGCAGCTCCTTCCAGGGGTAAAATTTGTGGTTGAAGGCTCATCGGGCATAAGTGTTCGTGGGGGTAGTCCCGATCAAAACCTTATCTTGCTCGACGAAGCAACGGTATACAACGCCGGACACCTCATGGGCTTTTTCTCGGTTTTCAACAACGATGCCGTAAAAAGTGTTGATTTATACAAAGGTGATCTGCCAGCTAAATACGGGGGGCGGTTAGCCTCACTAATTGATGTTCGCATGAAAGATGGCAACACCAAAGGTTTTCATGGAAATGGAGGAATCGGACTCATTAGCAGTAGGTTGCTTCTTGAAGGGCCAGTATTAAAAGACAAAGCCTCATTTATGGTGGCTGGCCGACGATCTTATGCAGATTTATTCCTTAGACTATCACCAAACGACAATATTAACAACAACATCCTGTATTTCTACGACCTAAACGCCAAAGTAAACTACACCATAAACAGTAAAAACCATGTTTTTCTGTCGGGATATTTTGGTAAAGATGTGTTCAAAACGGGAGGCTTTAAGATAAACTGGGGCAATACCACCGGAACAGCTCGATGGAACCATATTTTTGACGAGAAACTGTTTGCAAACTTTACTTTTGTCGCCAGTCGCTTTAACTACCAATTGGGCGTACCCGAAAACTCAGCTAATGGGTTCGATTGGCAATCGAGTTTAGACGACTATAACTTACGTGCCGATTTTCAATGGTTTGCCAACCCCAACAACACAATATCATTTGGCTTCTCAACCGTTTTTCATAGTTTTTTTCCTGGTGTTATACAAGGAACCAGTGAAGAGTCTTTTATAACCAAATATGAGCTAGACCGCCAGTCGGCACTTGAAAGCGCCCTGTTTTTAAGCAACGAACAAAAACTTGGATCTCGGATGATTTTAAAATACGGCTTACGGTTTAGCCTGTTCAACAACATCGGTCCGGGAATCATATATAAATACGACAATGAAGGTCTGCCTACCGACTCAACAAACTACGCATCTGGTGATTTTTTCAACAGCTATAATGGGTTGGAACCTCGTCTGGGATTGGTCTTTCTTCTTAACGAAACCAGCTCGATAAAAGCGAGCTACAGCAAAAACATACAGTATATTCAACAAGCACAAAACTCCACAGCTGGATCGCCGCTAAACATCTGGTTTCCGAGCAGTCCTAATGTAAAACCGCAAATAGGACACCAATTTGCTATAGGTTATTTTCGGAATTTTTACGATAACACTTTTGAGACTTCTGGTGAGATTTATTACAAGACATCAAACAACGCTATCGACTACCGCGATCATGCCGACTTGCTACTCAACAAATACCTTGAAGGCGAATTACTTTTTGGAAAAGACCATGGTTATGGCATGGAGCTTCTCATTAAGAAAAACAAAGGAAAACTAACGGGTTGGGTTGGCTACACCTATTCCCGATCGCTTAGAAAAATCGACGGAATTAATAATGACGAAGTGTATTCGGCACCTTATGATCGCCCAAACGACTTGTCTATCGTGCTCAACTACGATTTTTCTCCGCGGCTGAGTTTTGGCACTACATGGGTTTACAGCACTGGAAATCCGGTCACTTTTCCTGTTGGACGTTTTGAGTACGGAAACACAACCGTGCCTGTTTACTCCAGCCGCAACAGTTATCGCATGCCCGATTATCATCGATTGGATTTGAGCGTTACCTGGCGCGAAAAATACAAGCCCGACCGAAAATGGCACAGCGAATTTAACGTGTCTATTTATAACGCGTACAATCGGAAAAACCCATATGTAATCAACTTCCAGAGTGAGCCAGACAATCCAAACATCACTTTTGCCGAATCGACCTATTTGTTTGGTATCATCCCTTCGTTTACCTATAACTTTAAATTTTAGACATGAAATCGAATAAACCACTCATTATAATTATACTCCTTGCATTTGTTTTGGCTCTTAACTCATGTACAGAACGCGTCGACATCGACTTAGACCAAACCTATGTCAGGCTTGTTGTTGAAGGCTATATAACTCCCGACCAAGAAAAACAGTGGATTAAGTTGACCAAAACCTCTGATTATTTCTACAACAACCTTCCTCCTTCAGTGTCGAATGCACAGATCAGTGTTATGGCTGGCGATTCGGTCATTGTATTTACTGAAGATCCCAATTTTAAAGGATTGTATTATCCTCCACAGAGCTTTGTTGGCAAAACCGAAACAACTTATTCGCTAGAAATAATGCTTGAGGAACCTATTAACAACTCATTGCTGTATCAGTCAGAAGAAACCATGCCACATTTAACCGATCAGCTTGATTCAATAACATTGGAATACAACCCTCGGTGGGAAAGATGGCTTGTCCACCTCTATGCATGGGAACCGCCAACTACCGATTACTATCTTTTTAATGCACTCAGCAACGGCAAACTATTGACCGACAGCATTAGTCGGAAACGTGTTTCTGAAGACAAACTATACAACGGAAGCTACACCAATGGCAGCGTGGTACAGATATTAAACAAAGGCGAAGTTAACCCTGGCGACACCGTTACGCTGGTATTATCAAATATCACCAAGCAATATTTTGATTTTATCGTCGGTGTGCAGGAAGAAATTCAAGCTAAGAACCCTTTGTTCAGTGGACCAGCGGTTAATGTGAGCTCAAACATCGACAACAATGCATCAGGGTATTTCGCAGCTTTTCCATCAGCAACTGTTTCCTGTGTTGCGGAAACTCCCGAAGAATGGTAGGGTAAAAATAAATATGGCCTGTTGTACAGGCCATATTTATTAATGAGTTATCAGAAATTCAGCTATATAAGCTAAGAATCATCCGACTTACGTGGAGGTTTCTTTGGCTCGCCGTCTTTATCTTTTTTCACATACGTCCTAATCCTGCGGCGATTTGTGCTTTCTTTAGATTTTTCCCACTCTTCCCTTCTTCCTCCATCATCCTTCCGGTTGTCGGTTTCTCTAAAAGGCGGTTTTCTTGTTCTTCGGGGCTCGCCATCGTCGGCAGGTTTATTTCGCCAACTTGGCCTTTCCTCTCTACTTTTAAAATCCGAGCGTTTGTCGGAAAATGATTCTCGCGACCTTTCGAATGGCTTTCTTTCACCTGACGCAGAAGAATCAAATCTCTTCTTAAACCTGCCACCATCTCTATCAAAGGGCTTTGCCGAATCATCCCGATTCTCTTCGCCATACCGCTTACTACCCTGATATACTTCAAATTTTAACAGTCTGGTTTCAATAGGCCCGTTAAACAACGGCACCCTGCGGGCAGGACGCAAGCCGATAAACTTGAAAGTATCGATGCTTGGCGTGATGATCCAGGCATCAAAACCCGTAAAATTTTGCTTAAGTGCATCGCCTATTCCGCGATACAAATCCCTTAATTCGCCACGCTCTTCAAGCCGAACACCATAAGGAGGATTCATCATTACGATACCTTTATGTTCTTTGGGTTTTATGGCATCGAAAAACCGACAATGAAGCTCTATATCTTTATGTAAACCAGCACTTTTTAAATTGGCACGGGCAAAACCCACTGCTTTTTCAGAACGATCGGACGCGAAAACTTTATGCGTGAGCTCACCCATTTCGCTATCGGCTTCTTCTTTAACTTTGAGCCAAAGACTTTCGTCAAAATCCTCCCAGTTCATAAAAGCAAACTTTTTGCGGTAGTATCCGGCCGGAATGCGCATGGCAATCATGGCCGCTTCAATGGCAATTGTTCCTGAGCCACACATTGGATCGTAAAAATCAGAGTCACCTGTCCATCCCGCCAAACGAATCATGCCATTGGCAAGCACCTCATTTATAGGAGCTTTGTCGGCAGCAACGCGGTAACCTCTTTTGTGAAGGGAATGACCTGAACTATCGAGAGAAATTGTACACAAGTTATGACTAATGTGTACATCAACAAAAATATCCGGATTTTCGGTATCTACCCAAGGCCGCTTGCCCATTTTATCTCTAAATTGATCGACAATGGCGTCTTTGGTTTTTAAGGCCACGAAATGACTGTGTGTGAGCTCCGAATGAAAAACATTGGCTTCGACTGAAAAAGTTTGTTCCAGCTTAAAAACCTTTGTCCAGTCGGTTAACATCACCTTGTCATAAAGGAGTTGATCGTCGGTAACCTCGAACACGCTAATTGGCTTCAACACACGAATTGCTGTACCTGCCAGATAGTTGGCCTTATACATCATGGCGGTATCGCCCCTGAATTTAGCCCCCCTTTTAATGGGTTCGGCATCTATCGCTCCAAGTGCTGTGAGCTCGGCAGTAAGCACATTCTCAAGCCCGGCAAAGGTTTTCGCGACAAAATCCATTCCGGGTACGTATTCTTTAAGAGATTCCATAAGAGCGCAAAATTAATTAATTTAGCACCGCATTTATCAATTCAACAAACTTTTAACTGATTCAACATGACATTACTGGAAGCACAGCAGTTGGTCGACAAATGGATTAATTCCACAGGAGTGAAATATTTCAGCGAACTTACCAATATGGCCATTCTTTCAGAAGAAGTTGGTGAAGTTGCCCGCATCATCGCCCGCCGTTATGGTGACCAATCGTTTAAAGCCAACGAATCGGATGCAAACCTATCAGATGAATTGGCTGATGTGCTGTTTGTGGTTATTTGTCTGGCCAACCAAACAGGAACAGACCTTACTGAAGCCTTGAAAAAAAACATCGAAAAGAAAGAAAAACGGGACTTCGACCGCCATAAAAACAATAAAAAACTACAGAGTTGACACACTTGATATCGCCCGACAAAAACCTACTGAATTTCATCTAATTTTGGCCGTGTTATTTAATTGAATAATTGTAAAAAATGAAAAACAACATCCTGCTTCTGTTAACATTAATAATACCATTTTGGCTTTTAGGACAAAGCACCATAATTCAAGGCGTTGTTTACGATCAGAAAACAGAAGAAGCTTTAGCCTTCGTCAATATTTTGAGCAACGATGGGCGCGGCGCAGTTACTGACATCGACGGAAAATTTAGCATGAGAACAGGGCGCAACACCACAACACTTTCTGCAACCTATGTCGGATATCAATCGAAAACCATTGAAATTAACTTCAACACCCCAATCCAAACAATACAATTATCAGCAAAATCATTTGATCTAGAAGAAGTTAACATCTTTCCCGGAGAGAATCCCGCCCACCGCATCATCAATAACGTGATAGAAAATCGTGACTTGAATGACCCGGAAAAAATGCAGGCTTTTAGCTATACCTCTTACGATAAAATGATACTTACGGTAGGTGCCGATTCGTTGATGAAAAAAGACACGGCCTTGCTCGATAGCAGCCAAATGAATATCAGGAATTTTTTAACCAAACAAGACCTTTTTATAACGGAAACGGTTACTGAACGCAAATACCTCTACCCAGGATTAAATCAGGAAAATGTAATTGCGACAAGAGTTTCAGGGTTCTCCGATCCCATTATCACTTTCATGATCTCACAGATTCAATCGACAAGTTTTTATGATGAAATGATTGAAATTGCAGGGCAGAAATACATCAACCCGATAAGCAAAGGGAGCACAAAAAAATACTTTTTTCTTATTGAGGACACCACCTATACCGAAAGCAACGACACCGTATTCATTATTTCATACCGCCCTAAAAAAGACACCCGATTTGAGGGCATGCGGGGTTTTTTGTCGATAAACAGTAACCGGTGGGCCATACAGAATGTAAAGGCAGCTCCCAGAAACGACAGCGCCACTGGCATAAGTATTCGCATCCAGCAGGGTTATGAGTTTATACAGGATCATTGGTTTCCTGTGCAGCTAAACACCGACATCACGTTTCTTATGGCAACGGCCAGCGACAGTGGAAGCAATACAAGGTATCCGCTTATTGGCAAAGGAAGAAGCTATATTAGAGACATAAACTTAAATCCGGAGATTAAGAAAAGTGAATTTGGATACCACGAAATCGAAATAGAAGAAGGTGCTACCAAACGAAAAGGAGCGTATTGGCGTGAATACCGGGTTGATAGCCTGACAGATAAAGAAAAAGAAACCTACCGTGTGATCGACAGCATTGGTAAAGAAGTGAATTTCGACAGAATGGCAACCACGTTCCAAACCTTGCTAACAGGAAGAATACCAATAAAATGGGTAGATCTCGATCTAAACAGGGTAATCCGTTACAACGACTACGAAGGACTGTACCTGGGACTTGGCTTTCACACCAACGACAAGGTATCGAAAAGGTTTAAATTCGGAGTCTTTGGCGGATACGGTTTTACAGATGCCCGTGCAAAATATGGCGGTGATATCTCCTGGGTCGTTCACAAACGATCAGAATCAACAATCATGCTTGAGGGGTACAATACAGCCATTGCGTCCGGTGAAGTCAGGTTTTTCGACGATAAATACAGAATCTGGCGCACCAACGACTTTTACCAGTTCTTCGTTTCACGCATGAACCAAACTGTTGGCGGAGAACTAAATTACATGTTCAGGCTCAGAGCACTTCGCGATTTTAAATGGAATGTCGGTTTGCGACATCAGGAAAAAGAGGCTTTTAGAGATTATTATTTTACCAGTAACGACCTTCCATTAGACGCTGACTCCACCCTGTTTAATTTTTCAGATATCAGTATTGGTTTCAGATTTGCATTTAGAGAAAAAACACTGCAAACTACAAGAGGTGAACTTTCGTTAGGATCGAAGTTCCCGGTAGCATGGATCAACTACAGCAGGGGACTGAACGATGTATTTGGGAGTCATTTTACCTACAACCGACTCGATTTAAAAATTGAATACACCCACAAAACAAAATACTTTGGAGAAACAAAATTTCTATTTCAGGCGGGATTAATCGATGGGCAATTACCGGCCAGTAATTTGTTTAACGCAGCCGGAACATACCGTACTGTAGCGGTTTACGCTCCAGGGAGTTTCGGAACAATGCACACCAACGAATTTCTTTCTGACCGCTATGTGGCCGTGTTCCTAAACCACAACTTTGGAAACCTCATTTTCAAAACGGGTAAATTTAACCCGGAATTAAACTTAGTTACCAATGTAGCGTTTGGATCATTAAGCCACGCTGAAAATCATCACAATATCGCATTCAACACCCTCGAAAAAGGATACTACGAATCAGGAATAGTGATACGAAAACTCCTCAACCTACAGATTTACGACTTAGGTATTGGTGCCTTATATCGTTATGGACCATATGGTTACGATTACGCTTTTGATAATTTCGCTT
>CAYWNI010000081.1:0-10196 GCA_964459525.1 uncultured Lentimicrobiaceae bacterium
TTTATTTTTGGGAACCTATTTTATTTTAACCGTAGCTGAATTGTTTATCAGCCCCATGGGAATTTCATTTGTATCTAAAGTATCTCCTCCACAATATCAAGGTCTGATGCAAGGTGGTTGGCTCGGGGCTACCGCTTTCGGTAACGGACTGCTATTTATCGGTGCCATTCTTTACGATACCATTCCAATTTGGATGACCTGGAGTATATTTGTAATTGCAACAGCCATCTCTATGTTTACTATTTTATTCATGGTGAAATGGCTCGAAAGAGTAGCTAAATAAATAACAAGACTTTAAGCTTGAAAGAGCTTTCAAAGGGGTGAATTGAAAAAATTCACCCCTTTTTCTTTTTGATTAATTTTGCAATTCCACAAATACCAGACAATGACCAACGATATTTTCCCCTGGCATCACCACCGCCGCTACAATGCCTACTCCGAATATTTTAAGAGGACCTTAGGTCAGCGCGTTCAAAAAATTACGGTGGATGCCGGATTTACCTGTCCCAACCGCGACGGAACCAAAGGACGTGGTGGATGCACCTATTGCAACAACGATGCCTTTAACCCTTCCTACTGTCAGCCTAACAAATCCATCGAGTGGCAAGTAAAAGAAGGTGTTGAATTTCATATTAAACGATACCGCCGAGCAGATAAATTTCTGGTGTATTTCCAGGCTTTTTCCAACACTTACGCACCACTGTCTAAACTCAAAACCTTGTACGAGTCCGCTTTGGCGCAACCCGGAGTGATTGGTCTTGTAATTGGCACCCGCCCCGATTGCATCGATAACGAAAAGCTGAACTACCTGAGTGAATTGGCCAAAAACCATTTCATTATTGTTGAATATGGCGTAGAAAGCATCTACAACTCCACACTCGATCGCATCAACCGACAGCATTCGTTTGAAGTTTCAGAACAAGCCATCCGTCAGACCGCAGCCTTAGGCATGCATGTAGGCGCTCACTTTATTTTTGGATTACCCGGAGAAACCCGTCAAATGATGGCTGATTCCATCCACATCATCAACAAACTGCCCTTAACCAGCATCAAATTTCATCAACTACAAATCGTGACGGGCACCACCATGGAACGCGATTTTAAGGCAAATCCGGGAGATTACGACTTATTCTCTTTCGAGGATTACATTCCCTTTATTGTGGACTTTACCGAACGACTAAATCCAGTTTTTATCATCGAACGGTTTGCTGGCGAAGTCCCACCCCGTTTTTTAGCCGGCCCCGGTTGGGGTGCTATACGCAACGATCAGATAAATGTAGCAATAGAAAAAGAGTTTGAGCGACGGAATTCATGGCAGGGGAAATTGTTTAAAATTTCCTAACCAACCGTTTGGACTTCTGCATGAGATAACGCCATTTTTCGCATATAATAAAGTCGCCAAACCAGTGCGGCAGCACTTATTGCAAACAAAAGTACTAAATGCTGGAATGAATGCAGCACAGATGACCATTCGCCTCCCATGACAAACAAACGGGTCATAGCTTCGAGCATAGGTGTGGTTGGCACAGTAGCTGCAAGCCATTGCAACGGGGCTGGCATAACCGCCAAAGGCCAACTATAGCCAGAAAGCAGAAAAAACGGATAGGTCGTAAAAGCCAGTATTTCCATCATACGTATCTGACTTTTCACGAAAGTGCCAATGAGCATAGAATACATCATAATCGTGAGTAAAAACACAGAACTAACAACCAAAATAGGAATAATAGATCCTAGCACCGGTAAATCAAAAAAGGGAAAAATGACCAGAAAAAAAAGAATTTGGTAAGCCAAATACAAAAATGCATAGTATCCAGTTTTCCCGAAAAGGTAATTCACAACGCCATGCTGTCCCTCTGAGATGCGGGCAATCAAATCACCTTTTTCGTAGTCGCGACCAACACTTTCGCCCAACCCCAAAAGCAAAGTTTGCTGCAAAATAAGAAAAAACAGTCCTGGCAAAAGAAAATTACCATAGCTGTTTATGTTGTTGTAAATTGGTTTTACCTCCGCATTTACAGGATTTACTCCTGCCATAGCATACTGAGTTCCCATTCCTTTTGATTCGTAATACCTAAGCCGAATGCCTGCCCCAGCGGTAAGCAACACCTTAGAAACAGCCATGTTTAAATCGTTGGAAGGTAAAAATCTGGTTGTGTTGAGATAGAGATTAACCTCAGTACCTTCCAAACGTAACAAACTTCTTTCCATACCTTTGGTAAAAATTACAAATCCTTGTATTTCAAGATTATCAAGCTTTTCGACACCCTCTTCATAGTCTTCTAGATAACCTGCCATATCAATTTTCGGACTTGCCGACAGTAACCGGGTAAGCTCACGCGAAGTTTTGGTATTGTCGTAATCAACAACGGCAAACCTGATTTGGTCGATGTCTTTATTTATGTAAATAGAACCCAGAAAAAAGGCATACAAAAGAGGTGCGATTAAAACGGTTAGGATAATACTATGGTCACTAAGCACCACTTTGGCCTCATTTAACAATATTTGCCTTATGTTTTTAAGCTTAGGCATGATTTAGTTTTAGATTAATCATCCGCCCAGATCCGTGACCATTTAGCCATAAAGCAAACCAAGTTGTAGCGAAACCCACCCCAATAAAAAGACCCAACAAAAGCAACTCGATCATCATATAGCCAAATGGGGCGCCAATTTGATACACTTTAAAGAACGCATGCAGGAAGTGTGTGTAAGGAATAAACTCGGCATAAGCAGAACTAAAAAAAGGCATTCCAAATAATGGAAAAGTAAAACCACTAAACACAAAAGCGGGTGAATTATAAAAAAATGCAACATCCAGCGCAAGAATTTCGTCGTCGATGGTGGATGACAACATAAATCCGAGGAAAATATTGGAAAGAATAAACACACTGAAGAGCATCAACAGCTCTAACTCCCTGTCCTTAAATGGAATATCGAACATTACAAAAACGAGAGCTATATACATGGTTATGGCAAAACCCATCAGAAAAATCGCAATTGTTTTGCCAAGGATCATGTTAAGGGGTTTATTATTGGCTGCTTCCAACAAAACGTTATAAGTACCGTTGGTAATTTCGCTATTAAAAGACCGTGAAGCCACAAAAAACACGATCATCTGCAGAAGCACCGTCATTAAACCGGGTAGCAGGTAATACAGGTAGTTGTAAATAGGGTTAAACAACGGTTTGGCATTCACCTGAATAGGCATCGCCAGATTAAAAGCCTGATCGGGCGTCAAGCCACCAGCCACCTCTTTTTGTATGGTTGCACCTGCCGATAGTGTCGCCCCTATAAGCAAGCCATCACGCTGAAGCACATTCCCATAAATAATATTTGATGAGTTGGTAAGCACCTGAAATTGTGCCTGTTCACCACGCATAACTGATTTCTCGAATCCATTAGGGATATGGTAAATAGCCTTTTGGGGATGATCAAGAAAAAAAGTTTCCAGCTCATCTTCAGAATCGAGGTAATAGGTAACACGCATGTCGGGAGAAGCATTCACATAACGGGTTAACAACCGTGATAACTTGCTGTTATCCTGATTAAAAACAGCGACTTCAACCTGGCGAATAGCCCCTTTTTGATAAATAAAAGCCAGCAACACAAAAACCACAGCCGGAATCCAAAGCAACAACATTTTCGATGAAATGTTTTCACTTATCAGCCTTAGCTCACGATCGGCAACCTTTATATAACCAGGAGTTTTCAATAGCCCGAACTTTATTCAGGAAGTTGAACTTGAACAGTCATTCCGGGCTGAAGCCCCTCCACTAAAGAGGTAGGTGTTAGTCGGACTTCAAAAGTTTTAAGGTCAAACTCACCCTTTGCCTGAGTTGGAACCCAAGTGGCAAAGTCGGCCATTACAGCCAGATACGAAACACGAAACTCAAGCGATGAACCTCCCAAACCGGGGACTTTACCGCGGAGAACACTTCCTTTTTTAAAGTGTTCAAGTTTGTCTTCACGCACATTAAGAACAGCATATATTTTTTCAGGAATCATGATGGTAAGGATAGGGTATCCGGCACCCATCACCTCGCCAGCCTCAGCAATACGGGCGCTTATAACACCTGAAACAGGTGCAATTAACTCAAGTTGCTCATAATAAGCCCGCGCCTCTGCATACAATCCTTTAGCAGCTTCCACTTCGCCTTTCACAATTTGAACATCCTCATGACTTGCACCAATTTTGGCAAGGTCGTAAATAGCTAAAGCCGCTTCCATTTCATTTTTCGCTGCCGTGTATTTAAACTCCATCTCATCCATTTCTTGCCGCGAAATAATGCTGTCGGCAAACAACACCAAAAACCTGTTATAGGTCTTTTCAGCAAATTCAAATTGACTTTTCGCCATTTTGTACTGATTTCCGGCGGCCTTTATCTCCTCTTTCCTAACACCCTGCTTTACACGCTCTAGCATTGATTCAGCCGCATACTTAACGCCCTGTGCCTGACCCATTTTAGCATCCATGATGGTGGTCTCTAAAGTTGCCAGCACCTGACCTTTTTCAACTTTATCGCCCAGATCGATCATTATCTCATCAATGCGCCCCGGTATTTCAGAAGCCACGTTTACAGTGGTAGTTTCAAACATACCTACGATAATGTTTTGAGGTTTTTCGCTTTTGCGTATAATCAAAAACACGATGGCAACTATAATAACCACAACTGGTATTGTAAGGGCGATAACACTTTTATTGATTTTCATGAGCGGTTTATTAATTGTTTAAAAGGGTTACAACTTCATCGGGAGAACCCGTTGCAAAGTATAGTTCGGCAAGGGCTATATTGTAATCGTAAAGCGATTTTAGCCGCTCTACAACCATGCCTTCGTACATCAAACGGGCATCAATAACGTCGATGGATCGAGAAAGTCCTTCCTGAAAACGTTTTTCGTTAATCTGCAAGTTTTTTAACGCCAAATCAACCGTGGGCTTCATTTTTAGGTAGCGTTCTTCCTTGTTTAGCACTTCTCTGTATGAACTATTAACCCACAACTCTATTTGATCAGATGCATAATCCTGTGCCGCATCGACTTCCGTTTTCAAATAATGTGTGGCTTTAAGTTTGTTTACCTTTGCAAGGCCATTAAATATATTCATTTTCGCCTGTACACCTATCATAATAGGCGGCATTATAACAGGATATTCGTCACGAAACCAACCATATTCGCCCCATGCTGCTACTTGAGGCATAAATTCACTCAAATCAAGCGCATGTTGCTGATCGACCATTACTTTTTTCTGCTCAATCATTTTAAAAACGGGTTGCGTGGTTTTCGCGTCGGTTTCAAGACTTGGCAGATTCAATGCTACCATTTTATATACAAGGCTATCGCTAATTTCAATCGAAATCGACCTACTTAAACCCAAGCTGGTTTTTAACGCCATCCCGGCAAGTTCGAGCTTGTTCATATCATCGGCTAAATCACGTTCAGCATTGGCGACAGCCACCTGAGCCCGAAGCAATTCGTGCGGTGGAATTACACCGATTTCAATTGCCTTTCGGGCTTGATTTTCATGTTTTTGCATGCCTGAAAGCACCTCTCGGCGCGTTGTCACCACCTGTTTTAACAAAACAACACCGTAATATCGCTCAATGACTTCTCGTGTAATTTCGTTGTGGATCTGTTTTAAATCCTGGTTTGCATATTCGAGTTCTGCGTCTGCAAATCGCTTTCCGGCAATAATTTTTCCACCTAGAAAAATAGGTTGAAGCGCAACAACATTCAAACTCGGATACTGCTGCTGATTTATTTCGACGTTGTATGCGGGTAGTTTTGCCAAACCATCCACTACCCCATCGTAAACTATTTGCTGAACCTCAGGTGTAAAGCCAATTTCAGCGGCAACAGCCGCTCCATATTTACCAAACATATCATCAAGCGAGCCTTTAACCTGACTCATATTGACTTCAGGGTTTTTACTCAGGTAGGTATATCCGCCAACAACGTCAATGGATGGCAGAAAATTACCAAAAGCTGCCTTGCTAAGGTATTTTTTTTGAAAAACAGCCTGCTTGTACTGTTTAATCTTCGGATTGTTATTTATCGCACTGTCAACAGCAGATCTTAACCCGAGTTGAAGCGTTACCTGAGCATAAATAGGGGTACTACCCAGTATCAAAATGCTCATCAATAGCAATCTGAAAGGTTTATTATAAATTATTTGCTTAAAATCCATAAACAGCTTTTTCAGTAATGATAAGGGGTCATTCCGTTATGAAAGCGAAAATATGAAAAATAACAGCGTTGGATCCAATTTTTTTGAATTGACTGGCAAAAAAAGGCTGGTTTTTATGGTGAATTAGGGTGTGGGATGCGCCAGAAAATAGTATTCACTGGCATTCTGGTAAAGTTTTGTAAACGATTCAAGAGAAAGAGGAGCCGCATCATTTAGCCAGTCATTCAGATTAGAAATCCTTAATCCACAATCTTTTACTAGTAAGTTATAGATCATCTCAGGAGTAGTTTTATAAAAATCACTGGCACCAAGTCCAAACTCAAAAACAACAAATGGTTTGTTTTTAACCAGTAGATTTTTCGCTCCTTTTAATACCCCAAACTCTGCACCTTCTACATCAATTTTGATAAAATGTATTGGTTGATCAGAAGGAATCAGGTTCTCCATTAAATCAAGCTTTACATTAATCTCCTCTATATCTGGGTGCTTAACATCATATTTTCGCTTCATGATACCACTATAAGCGGGAGCATTCTTCACAAAATTAAAAGAGGTAACACCCTTACGGTCGCTTAGTGCAGCGGGAAAAATATGAATGTTTTTTTGAGGGAATTTCGTTTTCAAAGCCTCAAACATAAAAGGAATAGGCTCAAAAGCAAAGTGGTTTCCGTTTGGCGCAAACTTAAGCATAAGCTCGAGCATCTCACCTTTATGACACCCCACATCTACGCAATTCGATTCTGGCGTCAACACTTTGGCCATGATTTGCGTGGTGAGTCGATCGTATTTCAGATTCTTTGTCAGATCAAGCCCGAGCGTTGTGAGGGTGTTTCGTATAAATCGTTTTACCATTACTTACAACTTGAAGACAGCATAATTATGCTTACTTTTGGTTTCGTAAAAACTGCAAAAGTAATATGTTTAAAAGACTTTGGAGAGGCCTGATGAATTATTTTTTCAAAGGCCTGCTGCTATTGGCTCCTATCACAATAACCGTGTGGGCAATTGTAGCCATTTTCGACTTTGTAGACGGGCTTTTAAGCCAGTTTATATTTGATTTTACAGGCCATGAGCTGCCTGGCGTTGGCTTTGTAAGTGTGATTCTACTGATCCTACTCATTGGGCTGCTTGGCTCGACCATCGTGTTTAACCCCATCGTTACCTATTTTGACAAGATGATGGTAAAAGCACCCTTGATAAAAATTCTGTACACATCGGTAAAAGACTTGGTATCGGCTTTTGTTGGACAGAAGAAAAGATTTACCGAACCGGTTCTGGTTCAGGTTGGTACATCACCTCATTTACAAAAAGTAGGATTCATAACCAACAAAGACTTAAAATACCTTGGCATGCCCAATGAAAAAGTAGCCGTATATTTGCCGCATTCTTATGCCTGGTCAGGAAATTTATTTATCGTTTCTACAGCGTTTATCACGCCACTAAAGGCCAATCCAACTGAGGTAATGAAGTTTATTATTTCGGCAGGGGTTAGTAGTCCTGAAACAGATGAATAGGTGTTTACCAGAGCAAACGAACACGAAAAATCTACTGTATAAAAAAACGAATTTTAATTATGAAAAAACCATTGATATTAATAAGTAATGATGATGGAGCAGGAGCAACCGGGTTGAGGAAGCTTATTACAATCATGCGCAAGTTGGGAAATGTTGTGGCCATCGTTTCAGAAGGCCCAATGTCGGGAATGGGACACGCCGTTACCATGCAGCAACCGCTAAGAGCACGCCTTGTGGCCGATGAACCTGAATACAAAGAATACATAACCAACGGAACTCCTGTTGATAATATCAAAATGGGTAAACACCTGCTGCTAAACCAATTACCCGATTTGGTGGTGAGCGGAATTAATCACGGATCGAATGCAGCCATCAATGTAATTTACTCAGGAACGATGGGTGCTGTGCTGGAAGCTGCCATCGACGGAATTCCAGCCATTGGGTTCTCACTCGACGACTACGGCTCAAATGCCAGTTTCGACCATACAGAGCCTTTCATCAATCAGATAACAAAAAAAGTGTTACAAGATGGCCTCCCAAAACACGCTTCCTTAAATGTGAACTTTCCCCCATACTCAGCAGAAGGCCCTAAAGGCATAAAAATTTGTCGGCAAGCCAATGCGCGCTGGATAGAAGATTTTGAAGAGCGTCTAGATCCCTATGGACGCAATTATTACTGGATGGGAGGACGATTTGAAAATGGCGATAGCCGTCAGGAAACAGATTTAAAAGCGCTGGCCGAAAACTATGTATCGGTAGTACCAACCCAATTTGATTTTACAGCACATGATTTGGTGAACAAACTAAACTTTGATTGATGAAACCCAAAATATATCAAAGAAATAATTTCATAGCCGGTGCTGGCATTGGCATACTGCTCCCTGTCGTTTTTGCCGGATTTCTTCTATCCGCTGACTGGCTTACGACCGAAACATTTGGTTTTCACCTGAGTCAGGAAAAACACTATTTGTACCTGTTGAGCATGACAATCAACTTGCTGACTATGAGATATTATTTTGTAAACCTTAAATACGAAAAAACCGGAATGGGGCTATTGCTGATTACTACCCTGGCCATTGTTGCCTATTTTTTTCTTTATTAATCCAGTTTATCCAACAAAACCCCCTTGTCATTTCTTAATTCAGCCAGCCGTAAATCATTGATCGGTGCATTTCGAATGCCAATGTAATGAAAATCAATCTTCCTGCTTTTCTTCAATTCTGTCTTTAAATTTCAGTTTAAGGAAGGCAACCTGAGAATCATAAAAATTTGCTCCAACGCCTGAACATATTTTTCAACGGGCTTATTATCAATTCCTATTAATTACCCACCTCATTAAACGAAATCTGGCTGCCCAACTGAAAAGCAATACCTCCCGGCGTAAACACGGAATCTACGCTTAGGGAGTTACTCGCATACCCGTTACCGCTTCATTCAAAACGAGTGCGAGGGAGAGATTTTTTTGTTGAGCTTTACATATCTTTCTTTCCTTCAAGATTTTCTCAATTATTGATATGTGTTTTTATGTATATTTGTACCTTTACTGCAAATTAGAAGTCGTTTTATGATTACGCCAGCCCATCATAATGAACTTTTTCTCATTCAGCAAAATTATTTGTCTGCATTGCTCAATAAAGACCGCCAACTTGCCGAACAAATAATTACCAACAGTCTGAATAGAAATATCTCCATAAAGGATATTTATCTCTCTGTTTTTCAACCGACTCAGTACGAAATTGGAAAGCTTTGGCAACACAATAAAATTTCGGTGGCCATGGAGCATTATTGCACGGCGGCCACACAATTTATTATGACCCGGCTGTACGATTTCATTTTTTCAGGTGAAAAAAACGGATTAACTTTAGTAGCCACCAGTGTTTCACACGAACTGCATGAACTGGGTATTCGAATGGTTTCTGATTTTTTTGAAATGGAAGGGTGGCACACCTATTATTTGGGAGCCAATACACCCAAGCAAGGTGTTTTGGACATGGTTAAAGAAACCAATGCTGATATTCTGGCTATTTCTGCCACCATTTATTATAATATTCCGGAAGTATCAGACCTCATTCAGTTTGTAAGAGAGAACGCCCCTGCTGATAAGCTAAAAATCATGGTGGGGGGCAATGCATTTAATATGAACACGGCACTTTGGAAGGAGGTAAAGGCTGATTTATATGCCGCCAACGCTCAGGATGCCCTCATTAAATCGGAATCATTGTTTAACCAAAATTAGTGAGCTATGCTAAAAGGCATCGTATTTATATGTAACGCACATTTTGCCATTGAAGAATTTGTATTCAATAGTTTAAAAAAAACCAATAGGTTGGTAGTTGGCGTGAAGTTGTGTGATTTATGTGATGCGCAAGAAGCTGATAAAGTAATTGAATTTAAAAACCAACTAACCCTTGAAGGAGCCGCATTTAATTGGGAAATGAATGTGCTTTTTGATGACATCATAAAGCCACTGCGATTTTCGGGAAGCCGGATTAATGGAAAAT
>CAYWNI010000082.1:0-10183 GCA_964459525.1 uncultured Lentimicrobiaceae bacterium
CTTCCTGCTGCTTGGCAATCCTCATCTCTAACATGCCCTGTGCATCTTTAGCGGCATCATACTCAGCATTTTCAGACAAGTCTCCCTTATCTCGAGCTTCACTTATCTGCTGCGAAATTTTAGGTCGTTCGATTCGGACAAGCTGATCAAGTTCAGTGCGTAGCCTTTGTAACCCTTCTTCTGTAAAGTACCTTGATTCAGACATATATTATATATTTTGTAATGATAATAAGATAAAAAGACCCCTAACTTTCATTAAGGGTCTATTCGTATGGCAAAGATAATAAATTACCTATAAGTTGTTGGCCTATTAGAAATTAAAAATGATACCGAAGGTGTGATTACCACTAAAAGCTTGTGATTCGCGGTACGAATAATCAATTCCGATATAACTTCCTGTTTCCTTATTTAAAGGAACCTGAACCGACAATCCAGCGCTGATACCATTGTTAATATTGGTGTTTTCGACATCAATAACACTATCAAACATACCTTGCTCGTAAGTATAACCTCCTCTAAGCTGAACATAGTCTTTCAAGCTAAATTCGAGGCCACCTGAGAACTGATCGCGGCTAAAGGAGTTAGAAGCAAAATTACCAGCCACTGTAAGGCGATAGTCTTTTGGAAACAGGAAATCGTATGCAGCACCAATATTCAATTGTGCTGGCATCTCAAACGACATGGCGCGCTGATCTAAAGTCGAAAGGTCATCTTGTCCACTCACTAATGTACGGATAGACAAACCGTCTCCCGAAAATTTCATTTTTGGGCCTACATTTTTTAGGGCAATACCAAATGATATCTGCTCATCAACTCCTGTAACATACTGTATTCCTGCATCTAACGCAACGCCAACAGCGCTTACATCAGAAATGGATTCCGAAACAACCTTAAGCAAAACCCCAGCATAGATACTGTTTGAAAAAGCTTTAGCATAAGAAATTCCAATATTCATTAAGTTTGGTTTGTAGACACCTTGTGGTTCATCAGGATTATCAACTGTGGTAATATCAATTTCACCAAAAGTCATTGACATAACTTGGATACCAAGCACTCCTGTTTCACCCATGTGCTGATTAAACCCAAAGGCCATGATGTTAGTTCCAGTACCTTTAAGCCATTGTGTATTTGAAAATATAAGCTGTGTGCGCTGAGTAAACGCCGTTCCGGCTACATTTCCCCACATGGCTTCAAGTCCACGCACACGCGACATATTTGCACTTCCCCAACCACTGCTCCTAGCCCAAGGATTTATTAATAGTTCGGTAGCTCCAGCCTGGCCGGTTCTGTCTTTATTTCCAGCTTTCAGGGTAACAGTTGCAGGTACAATGAAAGCCGCTATCAGCACAACGCTCAGGTATTTATAAAGAGTTTTCATGTTCTATATACTTTAATTCTCGTTTCTATCAGATTTTATTTTCAACTAGAAAGTATTTAAATCGGGTACACGTGTTATGCAGAACCATTTAACTACTCTCTCCCCATCTGTCGATTTTATATGTACATAATATACACCACCGGCAATTGGAACGGTAGCAAAGTTGGTCAAATCCCATTCAATGGTTGTATCGGGTGAATCTTTGGTAAACTGTTTCACCTTTAAACCACTAACCGTATAAATAGTAATGGTACACTTTTCAGGCAGATTGGTGATCTTTACTCTATTATCTAGCGCATTTTTTTCATAGGCTGAATAAGCATAGTAGGGATTAGGAACAACCCGAATTATGTCGAGATCAGTTTGGATTTTCTCAGCAACTTCCTTCTCGGTTTGCAGGCCTTTGGTAGAAAACTCATACATTGGATAGAAGTTATTTACGTCCATACCTGGATAAATAGTATCCAAAGGCTGACTGCTGTATCCCCGTTTATATGGTTTGCTCACTCTAATTTTAATAGTAGCCTCATTTGATAACCATTCCTGCCCTTTAACAGCCATTGGAATACCTGTGTACATGGCCAAACCATAGAAACTACTGGTAAGGTAGGTTAATGGGGAGGTAAACAGGGTGTCGAGCACAACAGCTGAATAAGCACCAGCATCATAGGCAGGCATATCAAAACGGAACATGTTATTAGGACCAAACTCTATTGTTCGGTGATCCATAACATAAACATAATGTTTTCCACCGAATACAGATTCCAAACTAGTTCCTGAGAAAATATTTGGATCCCTAATTTGATCTTCACCTGTCAGATCTAGATTACGTTCGGTAGGGTTAAACAACATATCGCGGCCATTTTGGGCAACAAGATATGAGTCCTCACTGAACATTATATTCAAACGTTCGCCGGTTTCCAGATTCAATGCATACCCAGGAAACCAACCCATACCATGATCACTAATATAGTTTGCATCATTGGGGTTATCGCTAGCGCCCGAACCCAATACGGCAGGATTACCGTCCTTATCAACTGAGGGTGATGCTCTGAATGCGAAACGGGGTGCTTCTCCTTCAGCCAATTCTCTAAAATAACTGGCTTCAAGAACCGGACAACGAGTCCATTTTGTTTTATCTGGCGTGAAAACGATATCTACACTGGCTAAATTAGCCATTTCAGAGGCACGTTTAGAAGATTCACTGAAAGCAGGACCAACATAACTTTGTGATCCCTGCCCCCAATTGTTTCCATAAGCCGCTAAAGCATAAGGTGTCCACGTTCCTTGAAGTATTTTCTCATAAGCTCCCTCTGGATCCCAAGGATTATTAGGGTTCACAGACATATTCCAGTCGTTAGAAGTTGGATTATCATCATCTGTGTATGTTCCTGAACGAATCCAGTTGAGAGGTGCTCCAGGCAAATCATAATCTTCAACGCCGGTTAACCATTGCATAGAACTGTCGGCATACACAATACTCGACTCTATTAATCCATTATTTGAGGCAAGTATCTCGTCGGTAACCGAAAGCACACTGCTCACTAAAACTTTTCCTACTGGAATTGGACCAGGGTTAAAAGGCTGTAATACATTTATCGAAAATCCATTCTCTACGAAAAGCTGCTCGTTTTCGATGAGGATTGTTGTGTCGCTGGTAACTGGTTCGGCCATAGCTTCGCTTTGCAAATGCCATTTTGCCACATACTTGTGTGTAGTATCTCCAAATAATTCAGGTCGTTGGGTAACATTATTAAGCTGTACGCTTACCAAGGAATCCATCCACCACACGTAATTGGCATCGACTACACTTAAGGGATCCACAATTTTAACATTAAGAGGACCGGCGTTGATTTTATATACGGGATTATAAGCAATTGGATAATCAGGTGAACCAAATATATTCTCAGTACTGGCGGGTGATTTGGATAGTATCTCTTCTACAGTTTCTTCAGAAAACTCAATACTCATTCCTCCGTTTCCGTTTCCGGATATACGGGTAATCTGTGGACTATCTCCATAGTTTCCATTTATAACTGTACCATTAACCGTTTTATGAGGCATAGTGGTATAGGTTTTAATATTTTTTCGACCTGAGAGATAAGGCTGTGTTTGCCCCAAGTAAGTTACTGGGCCAGGAGCATAAGTCAAATAATCATTATAAGCATATGCCAGAGCCATGTAGTAATACTGCGTATTGTTAACCAAAGTTACATCACTGGTGGCAAAAGCGTTTTGGCTTAAAACAAAGGAGTGTTGAATTCCATTATCACCACCATCAACTTCAACTATAGGCACACTTGCACCAATAGCGTCATCCTGATAATAGTTTACCAATTTTGTAACTCCATTTTTTATATCGAATTGAGCCACTAAACGTGCTTTATCGGCATCATGCAATTCGTCAACACTAACAGTAGGCCCACTCAACTGAAACACTTGGTATCCTTCGAAACGGTATATAGAATCACTTCTTACAGGCTCGGCACCAACAGCCTGCGGCAAAGGCTGAATAATATTAGGATCCCATTCAGCATATTGTTCACGGTAGTTATTGGAGGCTGGTGTATTGGTGATATATACAATTAGTTGTTCATCAAGCTCTACAAAAGTTAAATCGGGAGCAGAAGGGCCATCGATAACCTTAAAGCAGTTATCAAAAAGAGCTTGACATTTGTCGTCAACAACACGTAACAAGTCTACTGAGGCGAAAGGACCACCAGAAGTAGCACGTGCCCAAGGTATACCAACTGTAATGTAGTTAACAGCACCTGATTTCAGTGTAAAGGGGCCAGCTGACTGCATAAAACGGCGATCGCCAGGAGGGTTTGGGGCTCCATTGTCTCCAGTTTCTTCTGTCCAATAAAAACCATCTTGGTTATAACCACCAGCAGGAGGATCACCGGCAGTACCCCAGTTACAAGGGTCACTATCACCTGGGAACATAAAGTCACAGGCAGGGCCTACTGTACCAGCACCACCAGGGAAAGCTGTTCCACCGTATTCCATCTTGTCACCGTTCTTCCAAATACCTTTTAGGTAGTTATAATACTCCGGTGCGATTTCCGGGTCACTTTGATTAGCGTTACCACCATTATTATGGTATACAAATCGACGCATACCATAACGCTCATCATTTTTGATACCATTACCAAAGTTTACACCGTTAATAGCAGCTGAACGAACAATAGTGGCTTCCGTAACGTAATTGCCTTCTTTGATGTAGGTCATATTACGCAACTGTCCATCTTGCGTAACAATTTCACAGCTACCGCTAAATGTTGGCCCGTTTGTACTGTCACCCAAATAAGAAGGATTATCGTAACCATCAGGATCCATATAAGGACCTTGAAAAAAGTCGACACCAATTGCAGGTGGCTGATCGCCATACGATTGAGGTTCGCCATTACCATCAACAGCAGCTCCATTGTAGCAATAACCCAAACCCCGATTTACATCACAACCAACAAAGTCATCGTCAGCAAAACCAAGATCGGTATCTACCCAAGGAGAGAAAAACGTTTTGGTTAACTCAAAAGTCGAGCGGTTAATAATCTCGTAACTATAAAAAGTCATGTTATTAATAACATCGTTGGTAGCAAAGGCAAATGCCTGAGCGCGAATTTCCAATCCAATAGCTGACCCGGATGTCTCAGTGTGGATATTTCCCTTATCGTTAAAAACCCACCATAAAGTTTGGTCACCTTTAATAACTTGATCGGCAAGTATACTTCCCACAACAGTTCCTTCAAATTCTTCTTCAGCAGTTTTAAAATCAGTATGACAAAGTTCATTATCAATATCATAATAAGGATAATCACCTGTGTAAGGATCGTATTCTCCATCGCCGAGCACATCAAAAAAAGGTGCTAGGTAGTAACTTTGGCCAGCCCCTACATCGCCATGAGCAGGCCAGTCAATAATTGATTGTGGTATTTGATAATCCTCACTAGGAATGTAAGCACCAGTAATAGGGTCGCAATGAGCTAAAAACTCATCTACTTCCAAACGGGTAATTTTAAAAAACCTGTCGTACTTGGCACACACACCTTCGTCGATAGAAGCAGTACCATCAATAGTAAGCGGTCCCGTCCAATAGTCGATACCCACCTGACGATAGCGCTGGGCAGCCAATTTTAACTGATTGTTAATGTCGAGACCACCAATCCACAGGGAGCCGGAAAACATAGATGTTGCGGAACCCTCGGCAGGAATAAAATACTTAGACATTGAACCACCAGGTAGATTCCACCACATATCGCCACCAGTATTTATACGGGCACGTACGTTATTGATATCAAGCCAATCGTAGGCAGCAGCCGGAGAACAACCTGCAGCAGTTTGCTTAATATTGCTGCTTTGTTTGGTGTTCCCATGATATTCTTCGGCTAACAACTGACTCGAAAAAATGGCCGAGATAAAAACGATCACTAAAACTCGAGAAATATTCTTCATGATAATTTAATTTTACTTTCTAATTGATTTTACCAAATTGATATTATACCTTATTAAAAGTTAAACGTAAGGCCAAGTCGAATCTGGCGTGGTGTACTGTAGTTACTTGGGCTGTCTACAAAAATGCTATACAGCTCTCTGAATGAAGTGGGGTCAACCTGATTGTTAATCTGGCGTTGCCATTCGGGTGAAGTAAGGTATCCATCATCGTCGGCATTACCTGTATAAGGGTAAACATTAATTATGTTTTGGGTATTCAACAAATTGAGCACTTGAATATAAACGTTCATAAATGCTTTTTTTGCATTGTCGCCTTTGGCCTTATTTAAATTAAAATAGATATCACGGTCAACACGCAAATCAAGTCTAAACTGCCAAGGCAACCGTGAACCACCATAAGTACCCCGGAGCAAATTAGTAGTGCTTGAAAGTGGTGATGAAACGTTACGCGATGCCGTGTAAGGAGTACCAGACCCTCCATTAATTGTTAAACTGAATCCTGTATTTTGGAATACGTCTACTGGAGCTTTGCCACTTTTTTCTCTACCAATACGTGGACCATCGTAAGCCTTTCCAGATGCCCAACGGTAGTCGATTAAAATATTGAAAGCATGACGCCTATCCCAAGGCATAGGGAATGTTGAACGCAGGTTAGGTAAACCGGCAGCAAGCAACGATGTTGCTGTTGTGGTAGAAGAACCTGTAGCATCAGCAAACTGCAAAGTATAGGAAGCACGCAGACGAACATTATTGGTACGACGTAAATCATATTCGGCAGTAAGCCCTTTTACTGTACCAAAGTCAAGGTTGTTATACGAAGTATAATCCTTTGGATATGCTCCATTAAAACGATAAATCTGAATCATGTTACGCATTTCGCGATAAAAAGTAGTCAGCGTAAGCGATGAAGTATTGCTCAATTTTTGTGTAAACCCTAACTCATAGTCAATCGATTTAGTTGGATCGAGGGATGGATTATTGATGGTAGACCCAATATTATTAAAGAAATAATAGCTTGAAGGATCTGAGAACACATTACTTGTAGGACGCTGAGTAAGTACGTCGTAATGTGCAAAGAATAGCGCATCGTCAGAAATAGGGAACGAAAATGAAATACGTGGCATGATATTGATCTGTGGATCATAATCTTTAAATGATTTAATATCAACCTGAGCCTGATCGGGATCTTTCAAGGCAGGAGAAATACCGCTTCCCACATCAAGGATATTTGGATCTTGGATTTCAATACCGTTGGCGTTGTACCACACATAACCGTCACGATAACCTACGATACGTGTTGGATCTTTTACCTTGTCAACATAAACTACAAAATCTGAACCCATATTATCGGGATGATCTTCATTGCTTAACCCTTGTATATTGGATATTTCGCCTACATTATAAGCAGGGTATAGAACAAATGGATCACTTAGCACTTTTTGGTTGGCGTCAAAACGGTCGACACGCACACCCACATTAAAAATGAGGTCTCTAAAAGCAAACTGATCTTGGATATAACCTGCCAGATAAATTGGGCGGAATGCGCCAATACTACGGGTATTAACACCGTTATCATCTGTTTCATCAAAAAAGTCTTCAAATGCTGGTTGTGATGTCAATACATTTCCTTCGTAATCGTAACCGGAATAACTAATTGCAGAAAGTCCATCGTTCCAAAGCTCATCGGGAGAGAAAAGTCCAACGTTCAGTTCACCTGCATCGAGGTTAGCGGTATGTATCGCACCATTCTTATCATAATATTCAATGGTTCCGTTATTGTAATCGTAGGAGTCCATCACAATATAATCAAGTCCATCGACAGGCAAACCAAGCAATGTTCTCAAGTTTTTATCAAATTCACGCTGTGAAGCTGCATCATATTTTCGGTAATAAACAATTGTGTCTACGTGTCCATCCCAAGAAATAACTTCCGGATTGTCTTTATCAAGCTCACGTAAATGGAAGTTAGTCAAACCTTTTCCATCGCGGATTAAATTCCAAAAACCGGTTGGAGCATAATTGATATAACGGTTTACGCGCTGTTCGTATTGAAATCCAATTTTAATGGCATGATTTCCAATATCAAGCGATGCATCAGCACGCATGTTGTATTGATCGTTGTTGTATTTTCCATAGCCGCTTTGGTTGGTTCCAGGTGCCTGATAAAGGCTGTAAATTGACTGTGGTGTACTCCCATTTACAAGACCGCCACCTAGCAAGATATCATCAATATTCTGATAGTGCCCATCGGGGTTGCCTTCGTAAATACCATAATAATCGGTTGTATATTCAGCCACTAAAGGATTTATATCGCGAGCACTCCACTCAACCAAAGTATCAAAATCCCATGAATTAAGCAGCCATACATTTTCGTAATACCGTCCATTTACCGTATCGCTTCCTAGCTCGTAAGTAGGTGTTTTATAGGTGGAAAACTTACCAATATATCCATATTTGAAGAGCTCATCCCAGTGGTTGGCATCGCCATACTCACCCTTATCTTTGGTATAGTCAAACTGTAAGGTGTAATAGAAATTACGGAAAATAGAGGTGCTTTCAGGGTCAACGGGGAAACGTTGGGTAAAACGAACAAAACCACGGTAATTTGTGTTTGTCTGAAGTGTATTTTTATCCCAGTTGGCCAACGAGCCGCTATAACTATAAGAACGTCCGTTGTAATAATAATAGCTTCCTCCTACAGTAAGGTTAATTGTTTCAGTAGTTCTGATATTAATGTTACCAATAAAATTATAGGTTTGGCGGGCAGTATTGGGTGATGTTTTAACATGGTCTAAATCAGACATACGTAAAAACTCGCCGTTAACAAACGTACCTGATCCTGTTCCTGAGGGACGAAGTGGGTTTTCTTGAAGGGCTGCTAAACTAACGTCGTTTACCTGATAAAATCCGGTAGAGGAAGGTCTTCCATCTTGATTGATGTTGATATCACCAGCCAAAAAGAAACCAATCAGAGAAGATTGTGCTTCCTTTTTACCACGAATTAAAGGCCCCATCACGTTAAAGCCAATCCTGTTGTGACCAAATGCATCAAGAAATTGTGACGATTCCAATTCAACACCGGCGCCAAACTGACGTGCAGGCCCCTTGGTAGTTACGTTAATTACCCCTGAGGTAGCATCACCATAACGTGCCGGAACACCACCCAGAATAACATCGACCTGTTCGATAGCCGACTGTGGCACACTCGAGGTACCGATTACACGGATACCATCAATGTACATAGCCGTTTGGTCATCACGTGCACCACGCACACTTCCGCGCTCACCATCCTGCGAAAACACACCCCCTACAGTTGTCGCAACTGCGTTGGCACTTCTGTTAGGCATTTTCGAAATTTCCTCGGCGGTAATGGTAGCACCCGAAGCGGTTTGATCTTTATCGATTAATGGCACTTTGTAGTCAACAATCTCCACTGTTTCGAGCAGCTCGGAGGTTGAAGACATTTCGATGTCATAAAAACGAATTTTATCACCCCCAATGGTAATACCCTGTACCAACTGTGTTTGATAACCAACAAAAGTGGCTTTCAAATCATATTTTCCGGGAGGAATTGGTTTAATCTGATAGTTACCATCAAAATCCGATGTGGCACCACCCACCTGAGACCCTTTGTTTTCCAAAATAATATTGGCAAAAGGAATGGGCTCTTTGGTGTCTTTATCGATTACTTTTCCCTGTAACGCACCCTGTTGAGCGAAAATCAACACACTCGTGCTGAAGATTAAACCAAGTGTAAGGAGTAAATGTCTTAACATACCTTCAAATTTATATTCAATTATTGTCCTTATTTCTTAAAAATCGGTAAATTTAATAATATTTAACAATACCTTTTAATTTATATAATGAACTTTTATTATCGAAAGTTAGAAATATTTGGGATTAATGATCTCGGAATAGATAATGGCTTTCCGAACACTGAACCCTGATTTTAATTTAAAATTCTGATTTCTAGTCACTTTTTTTTTGATCACTGGAGTTTCCTTCCGTTTTTTGACTTCCGTTTTCTTATAGACTACAGAAGTTTCTTTTTCGTTGCTTAGTTCCACTTCATCATCGTAAGAAAAAAGAGGCCGCTCATGCAAATAATCTTTTGTCACTTCGGCGGGTTGCTCCACGGCAGGCGTGTATGGAATAGGTTCTGAGGTGTCGTTGTGTACCAATTCCTCCATAAGCCCTTCAAAAAAGGATTTCTTTTCCCGTTTTGGAGCTACTTCTTGTTGGCCTTTCTTTTTATTTTTCCCTTTATAAAAGGAAAAAACAAGCCAAACAACACCTGCTAATATGTATAAATAATCTTCAAATGAAGCAGATACAACCATTACCTTCGTT
>CAYWNI010000083.1:0-10151 GCA_964459525.1 uncultured Lentimicrobiaceae bacterium
GTCTTGGTTTGTTGAAGCTTATTTTCTATTTCGTGGTAAACTTCTGGATGTTCGTAAAGCATTACCTGCTCTTCAAACTCAGCCTTAACGCTATACAACCCAAGCCTATGGGCGATAGGTGCGTATATATACTTTACTTCATTGTAAATCATTTGCTCTCTCCCATTCATCCATTCAGGATGACGGATGTCGCTTAACCGATGAGCCAATCGAATAAGGATAACGCGCATATCGTCAACGATCGACAAAAACAAAGTCCTAAACGCCTCCGATTGGAGCGAGATACGTTCAGTGTCCATGTTGCTGATCTTGGCAAACCCATTCAGAATATCGCCAACCTGATCACCAAAATCTACACGTATTTGTTTGACCCCATAATCGCCATTGAGATCAATGCTGTGGAGCAGACTACAAATAGCCGATGTATGACCTAACCCGATTTCGCGCACTGCAATTTCTGCAATGTCTAGGTTTTTTTCCATCAACGATCCTCCATCGCTGATAAGCTTATCGCCATAACACTGTTGTGCCTTATAAAATGCCTTTTTAATACTTTCGGCTTCTTCCGGTTTTAGCGACAAAGAACTTTGATTAAAAAGGCGATCCAGCTGACTTAAATAATCCTGGGTGGTTTTTTGCATGAAACGGTATCTAAATACGCTCTTAGTTAAGGTATTAGCAAAGAAAAGCATGCACGTGAAACAGTTATTTCACGTGCATGCTTTTGCATTAGATTATAAAGAATCACTCTCTACATTAGGGTTTTCTGCAATAGATTCGCGCATGTTGGTATCGGCCTGAATATTCTTATACCGATAGTAATCCATAATGCCTAAATTTCCATTTCTAAAAGCTTCGGCGATAGCCATTGGGATTTGAGCTTCGGCCTGAATTACATTCGCTCTGGCTTCTTGTGCTTTAGCTTTCATTTCCTGCTCGTTGGCTACTGCCATGGCTCTCCGCTCTTCAGCTTTTGCTTGAGCGATATTTTTGTCAGCATTGGCCTGATCTATTTGAAGTTCAGCTCCAATATTTTTCCCAATATCAATGTCGGCGATGTCGATAGACAAGATTTCAAACGCTGTTCCACTATCAAGACCTTTGGTTAGCACTACTTTTGAGATGCTATCAGGATTTTCGAGCACAGATTTATGCGAGTTGGCCGATCCGATTGACGAAACGATTCCCTCACCTACACGTGCCAACACAGTTTCCTCGCCTGCACCACCCACCAATTGTTTAATATTGGCACGAACGGTAACACGAGCAATAGCGATAAGCTGAATACCATCTTTGGCAACAGCCGCTACACGCTTGGTGTCGATTACTTTTGGATTAACTGACATCTGCACAGCTTCGAGCACATCGCGACCAGCCAAATCAATGGCTGTCGCTGTTTTAAAATCAAGAGCAATGTTAGCTTTTTCAGCCGAAATTAAGGCATTAACCACTTTTTGAACACGACCTCCAGCAAGATAATGCGCTTCCAGATCGTCGCGTTGCAAACGCAAACCCGCCTTGGTTGAAGTAATTAAACTGTTTACAATAATGCTCGGCGGCACTTTACGCCAGCGCATGAGCACGAGTTGCAACAATGAAATTCTAACATCCGAAACCAAGGCTGTAAACCACAGACCAACCGGGATAAAATAGAGTAAAATCCATAACAAAAATATAACTCCTACTCCTAAAGCTATATATACATACATACCTTCCATAACGATTAATTTATTAGTTTAACGATAATTTTATTTCCTGTAACATGAATAATTTCGACTTCTTTATTAGGATCAATAAATTGAGATTGTGTGGTAACCTCAAGCAGCTGGTCATTAAATTCGGCCGTACCTGAAGGAGCGCATCTGGAGATGGTACGCCCACGATCACCAACCTGAACACCAGAATCAATATTCTGCCCTGCTTTGCCTCTAATCTCTGACTTAAGTGCTGCATTTTTCCAAGTTTTCGTTCTCAGAGCCACCACAATACCAACTAGATTCACTGCCAGCGTAGCCGACAATGCCCAATGCCCAGCAACAATTCCTTGATCGCGATAAGCGATCCAAATACCGGCTGCCATTAAAGCAAAACCAAGTATACCGGCTATTCCTGTACCAGGAATAACAAGGATTTCGAGCAGAAGCATCAAAAATCCAATGATGATGAGCACCAAAATTACCGACCACATAAGCTTAAATCTAAAAAAATTAAAAGCACAATAACTCAAACAATTTCTGCTGTCAAATCCCTGAAATCAAGCTCTCGCTTCATGGATCCCAACACCAATACAGAACCTCTTTTTACCACGCATTTACCCTTATAATGAGCAATCATAACGCAATTTTCGGCCTGCATATAATCGTGATTACAGACCTCTACCAATGCTTCAATCACATAGTTAAAGGTATTAAAATCATCATTAAAAAGAACCAAATTACGCAGCACCTCCTCATTGGAGGTAGTCTTAAAACTGGTAATTGGCTTTTCTTTTATTCCCATAACAACACAAACTGTGAGGTACAAAGTTAAGATAAATAAACCTCATTTTGCGAAGCACATATCATTTTACTCAATTTTAACAAACCCCCTCTTTTTAAACTCACATTTTTGCCTTGGGGATTCGAATCGTAAATGTAGAACCCTGACCCAAAACGGATGTCACGCCAATATCAAATCCATGAGCGTCTATTATTTTTTTAACAATCCCCATACCTAGCCCTGTACCTTTTTCTCCACTGGTACCCATCGTGCTTTGGCGCACAAACCCTTGAAACAAGCGATCGGCAATCTCCTGAGACATACCAACACCTGAATCGCTAATACTTAGTTCATAAACACCATCCTTGTCACTAGCCACCATTTGGATACGGCCTCCGTCAGGAGTAAATTTAAGGGCATTTCCCAGCAGATTATTAAGCACCTGAAGAAACAAAGTGCTATCCACCTCTACCATAAATTCGGGTGGAATGTTTGTCTGCATTTCAATATTTTTATCCACTAATTTTGACTTTGCAGTACGTTCGGATATAGTCACCAACTCAGAAATCGATATTCGGGATGTAATCAAAGTAAAATTACCAAGTTCCAGATTCGACCAATTATAGAGTTTGTCGTTATAGTCGAGTAACCGGAGCATTTCCTGCTGGATGTTGTTTATCATTTCTCTATTAAAGTCGGAGAGTTGCGACAGAAATTCTTCATCGCTATTCAACATTTGGGCAATAGAGAGAACCGATGCCACAGGCGAACGCAAGTCGTGTGAAACAATCGACACAAACTTGTCTTTGTAATCGAGAAGCTCTTTGAGTTTTCGCTCGGCCTTAGCAAGTTTTTCAAAAGCAAGGCTCTGCTCACGGGCACGTTGCATCACCTCCATTTCGCCATCAAATTCCTGATTAACAGGTCTAATCATCAGGTAGTTTAGCATATCTAGATTAACCGCATAGGCATTTAAATACAATGCATTTCCCGACAAGGTATTCTCACTCCATATCCCTGACATTAAATTACCCGACGCCTGATTTTCCCAAAACGATTCAGCTTCAGGAAAAAACACTTCTAAAAAAAGGAATTTTTCCTCAAGAATAACTGCTTCCTTATTCGAATGCAACTCTGAAGCAAGTTTATAATACCAAGGAGGCAGCTCTCCAACAACAGAAAATTGCCCATTGCTTTGCCTTATAAAAGTAGCCAAATCAAGCAAATGCAAAGCTCCGAAATTACTAACATCTGATTTGGATGGTGTCGACAATTTGCTCTCGTTTAATCGCTGTAGCAAATCGCGTATTCCGGCAACCTCATGCGATTGATTTACAAAGAAAATCCAGTATTCGTCACTTCTTTCATCCTGAACTATATGGATATCAACATAAAAGCCGTCACCCATTTCAATTCTCGACAACACCATAGGACTGACCAAAGGAGGAATTAATCCAAAAAGTGCCGGAACTATATCAGAAACATCTGCCGATTCAGTCAAAGGCACATCGAGATAATCGGCAGGGTTGCCATACCAGCCTAAAACCAAACCTTCATCAGAAGTTTTCAACATCAAAATACCCGTATAAGGTGGCAATTGATCGACAAGGTACTTTAATATATTTTCAGGGGGATTTTTCAGCATACGTTTTTTATTTTAACATGAGCGAAACAATACGATCAAAAGCCTCGTTTACAGAGGTATTATCCTTTGCACTTGTTTCAATCACCTCGTGACCTGCAGCTTTAAGATCATCAATTTGACTGTCGGTAATTTCCCAGTCTGTTCTGATATCAGATTTATTGATTAAAAAGATGCATGAAGCAGTGGGCGCAGCTGTTTGCGCGAGTTTTAGCAACTCCATACCTACATTATACGTTTCGGCACGTGTGCCATCTATAACAATAAAATATCCTGATGAGCCGACAATATAGGAAGACTTTACTTTCTGAAAATCATCTTCGCCATGTATGTCCCATAAAAGCAAATCGACTTCCGATTGATCAGTGAAAACCGTTTTCTTATCAATTTTAACACCGATTGTCGTTTGATACTTATCAGAAAAAATGCTTTTCACAAAACGCTGTACCAAGCTGGTTTTCCCAACCGCGAATGCACCTATCATGCATACTTTTTTCTTAATCATAGTGAAGCCGGAGTTAAATATTTTACTTTAAACGAAACAGAACGCACAGGAAGGCCGTCGCCAACCTCTTCAACAAAAACGACTTTAGGTATAAGCACTTCAACTGGAATACCTGCTTGAATCATGAAATCCATAAAGCGATCGGCACGTTGCTGTGCGATGGCGGAGTTGGCATCAGGATTACCACTTTCACTGGTATGCGAGATTATTTCAATAGCTGGGATCGAATCTTGTTTAAAATTAAAATCGAGCACCGCCTTAACCTCACTAACCAACAGATTAAAATCTTCTTTTTGGAGGCTATCAAGCTTAACACCACCAAACTCAAAAAGAAAATAATAGTGCTCTATAGCCAGAATACTGCGTTGTAATGCTTCAATTACGGGAGCTGGAATTGAGTCATTTGGTGCGGTTTCCTTTTCGACTATTTCTAGTTTTTCCACACAGAAAGAAATACCAGGAACATACAATGACCGTATTTTCGCCATATCAATCCACAACTCAGAAGCAGTTCCGCTGACAAACAAAGTGTCATCATTAAGGGAAAACCGAACGCTTTTAGGAGGAGTGAGAACACGGTATGCCCGCTTTAGCACAATGTCAGGGTTTAGCGATATATAAGGCTCCATGCGAAACTTGATTTCATGGGCATCAAAACCATTGTCAGTAACCAGTTCATTTAAACTGGTGGTTTCAGGATCGCGCAAACCCTCCACCACAAAAATACCAGATTGTTTATAGGTATTTGTCACCAAAGCACCAGGCTGATTGTTTATTGTCTGTTTCAGGTTTTTAAAACGAATTCCCTCATCTACCCGTAAATAAATCCAATAGCCAAGAACACCTAATGCAACAACAAACAAAAACAGGAGCAAATATGGCGGTTTTGTTTTCACCTCCTTTTTTTCTTTCAGCAGGCAGCCTTGCAAAAAACGGTCTTTCGCAGCAAAAATCTCGGTATCACCCTGAAAATTATTAAGTTCAAAACCCAAGTTCACATGAATTGCTTCGAGGGCTTCCTGCATAACTTCACGCAATTCGCTGGGCGCATTACCTTCAACAATGGCCGCGATAATGGCATGAGGTCCTTGCTCTATCCAAATATTAAAATTTCCAACCTTAATGGTGTCAAGAACCTCATCAGAGCCATGCTGGAAAGAGTCCTGAACAAAATCCTTAATTACCGACAACATCGACGACACCATATCAGCATCACTCGTTTGCTTTAAGTCCTCATCCTGAACTTGATGAAGAAGCAAGCCTGTATTTTTATGGATTAAAAAAACTTGATTTACTTTAAAAACATAAGCATGTGAAAGTACAATTTCAGCATATTTTCGACCACTAAAAAGCGCCTGCATGCGCCATCCGATGCGCTTTGGCGAGAAACCATACTCAAGCGAAGTGTTAAGCGTATCGACCATTTTTTTAATGTCCTCAGACACGGCCTTGCGGATAGCAGGCATCATGATTGGAAAAAGCACATTGGCCAACGAGCGCGGATTGGTTTTTACACTGTGCTCAAGCACCTGCTCCACGAGAAGCCGCAACGCATCAATATCTATAACACCCTTGTCGTAAAGTTTTTTAATAGCCAAAGGTAGTAACTGACTGATTTCTTCAGAAAAAAGTTCCGGATTTTGCACTAAATCGCTTAGCCGTTGAAACTCCTCTTTATCGAGACCGGTAATAGCTCGGCGAAGCTCCGTCATTTGGGCCGAGGACATGGGGTTAAAAACTCCAGATTTATTTTTACTTTCACTCATCCTCGGCGTTCTTTACAAGTTCCATGGCCAGCTGATTAAAAACAGCCGACAATTTCTTTTTATCAACAGTGTTTTCGAGCAACCTATTCATTTTCTGATCCATTTCAGACAACTGCGACGACAATCTGGTAATTTGCTGAATGCTGCTTTGATCCTGTTTTCTGAGCTCCTCTGCTACTGCAGCAAAATCAGAGGATATTTTAACCAATGACTCCTCAACAGAAAACCGCAAAGCCTTGATCTCGCCATCAATTGTATTGTTTCGAGCAGAAAGTTCTTCTGTTTGTAAAGAAAACTCACTTTGGAGGTCGCTAACTTTAGCCTGAAATTGCTCCTTTTGCTGTAAGAATTGATTTTCTAATTTCTTTATAGAAGAACCCAAGTCGTCATTTATCTTTTCCAATTCAGCTTGTATAGCTTCGAATTGATTTCCCAAAAGTATTTCTCGAATACGCGATAAATTTTCGGCATCATTAGATGAAGTAGTCATAGGATAGTAGTTTACATTATCGTGCTTTAAAATTTGGGAGAACACAAATAACTTTGAGGGCAAATATAAGATAAGTTCGTTCTATTTGCAAAATTTTGAAATTTACTCAAGGAAGCCAAAAGCATTGCAAAAAGGCCTTGCTATGAATAACCTGATGAATCAAATAAGACTTCATAAAAAATAGCTTCTTTAATGTGTAAAATAACCAAACTAAATCTGCGTTTGTTCTGCTGATGAATAAGTTGTTATTTTTGTAAAATGAAATGGAGTAAAAATACCACTCAACGTTTGTTTATTACGCTTTCACTAGTAATGTTGGGCTTTGCCATACAAGGTTGTAGCTCAGAGCGCAAACTAGCCATGTCGTATGCCGATAATACAGGCAGCGTAAAAATTATGGTTTTACAACCTGAAAATATTTTTAAAATCAACCAAAAGATTTTCCTTCTCGATAGCCTTGGTTCCATTGAAGACAATCAGAAAGACGACTTTCTCCTCAACCACAGTTTATACTTGCAGCACCTAAACGACTCGCTTTTTATAGCCAACTATATGCTCGGCTACACCAAAGAACTCACAAAATTTGGATTTCATGTATACACCGAAAAGCAAATGCAAGAATTTATGAATGCCGACTCAAACGCCATTCAAATCTCCATTGCCCAAATTGAACTCGAGGAAACCATTTACACCTTTCGCGATGAAGCCCAGACCTTTGGCCAAACCTATTACCACGATCACGACTTGAATGCTGTGTATGTTAATTCATGGTTCGAATTTACTTTTTTAAACAATCATAACCAAAAACCACCAATTTATTTTGCTACCGATATGCTTGTTGATCAGGTGAATGGCGTTTTTGATTATGATCAGTTTGCCGGACAGATGCGCTACATGTATAATACGGATACCATTAGCACAACCATGCTCTACGACTTTGCTTACGACCTAGGGCGAGTTTATGCAGGGTTTACCTTCGACAGATTACTAAACAGCGAGCTTGACCTTAAGCTTCCACTAGATAAGCGCAGTGACCGTTATTGGAGATACGATCCTTATAGCCAAACCTTTTTCCTTGGAGACGATGACAAATTCATTACCTTGGATGAATAAACCAACTGTACTACAACAAGCTTTAAGGTTTTTTTAATCACAGCAAACACACTATTTAAAAGTACTTCGGGCATAAGGTGTTAAATCCTGCGAGGCAAATTCACCATCTAGAAATTTAAAATACCCAGCCACCGCTATCATGGCTGCATTGTCGGTAGTGAATCTTCGGGCGGGCAAAAAAACCTCCCAACACTCAGTCGTAGCCATATTCGTAACGGCATCGCGAAGACCACTATTGGCGCTAACTCCACCGGCAATAGCAATTTGATTTATCCCAGTCTCTTTGGCTGCCATTTTTAATTTCTTAAGCAGTATTTCAATGATGGTATATTGCAACGAAGCCGCCAGATCGCTTAGGTTATTTTGAATAAATGATGCATCTTCTTTCAACCTGTCGCGCAGAAAATACAAAAAGGAGGTTTTCAATCCACTAAAGCTAAAGTCAAGTCCTTGAATTTTAGGCTCAGCAAACTTAAAAGCATGCGAATTACCTGTTTTTGCCAACCGATCAATTTCTGGCCCGCCGGGATAAGGCAACCCCATAATTTTAGCCGCTTTATCGAAAGCCTCGCCAGCTGCATCATCAATTGTAGCGCCAATAATCTGCATATCCGTTGGGCTTAGAACTTTTACAATCTGCGTATGTCCTCCAGAAACTGTGAGACACAAAAAAGGAAAATCAGGCTGCTTATCGTCTGGTGACTCAACAAGAAAATGGCTCAAAACATGGGCCTTCAAATGATCGACTTCGATAATTGGAATACCCAATGCAAGAGCAAATGATTTAGCGAAGGAAGTCCCCACCAATAGTGAGCCCAGCAAGCCCGGACCTCGTGTAAAAGCCACTGCATTCAATTGATTTTTACTTATCTTTGCCTCCTTAAGCGCTACCTCAACGACAGGTATAATATTCTGTTGATGAGCACGTGAAGCCAGCTCGGGAACTACACCACCAAAAGCACTGTGTACACTCTGGTTGGCAATAATGGTTGATAACACCTTGGTGTTGTTCAATATTGCTGCGGATGTGTCATCACAAGATGATTCGATACCTAAAATATATGTCATTTGATTTAATTACAATTGAGCAAAAGTATTAAAAAAAGAATTGGTAGCGGAGTGTTAAACCTCTTGCTTGTACTACTGGCAATACCTTTTGCGTTGACTATACTTTTTAAAAATCCCATCACCCAAACCCTTTCAGCAAAATTTGTTACCAACTTTGTGAGCAGTAAATTTGATCAAAAGTTAGAAATTGAAAGAATAGAGTTTAGCTTGTTTACAGGGATAAAGATTAATGGACTAAGGGCACTCGACAAAAATGGAAATGTGCTCATTGGCATGGATCAACTTAGAGCAGTTCCCGTTTTCGCCGACCTCTTAAATAACAAAATATTCTTTAGATCGGCTACTTTGCAGGGAGCTGTTTTTAATATGGGTACCTATGCTGGCGACACGACAACCAACCTAAACGCCTTAATTTCAAGTTTTACTTCAGGCAAATCATCGGAAAACTCAAAAGGTAGTAGCTTCAAACTATCAATCGGAAATGTAAAACTAATCAATTCCCATTTCAGGTTATTTGATGAGGAAAACATGACCGAAAAGGAACGGGAAATGGATTATAGCAACATCGTTGTTGACAGCATAAACCTACATCTCGAACATTTTGTAATGATCGGCGACTCACTACACTTTCTGATAAAAAAACTCAGTGCATACGAAAAATCAGGATTGAAAGTTAAAAACATGAGTGCTGATTTTTATTTAAGCCACAAGGGACTTATCGCCAAAGAAGCCCAACTTACTCTAGGTGAATCAACTATAGACGCTGACATCGGTTTACACACAAAAAGCTGGCACACTTATCAAAACTATATTGACTCTGTTTTTATGACCGGCCTATTCAGACCAACAACGGTAAATATGGCCGATATTGGAAATTTTTCAGCAATTCTGCACAAAATGCCCAATACAATTGACTTAATGGGTTACGTAGAAGGTACGGTTAGCAACCTTATCGGTAAGGATATAAAAGTAAAATACCTCGCCAACACCAGAGTTTCTGGAGACATCTCTATTAAAGGGTTGCCCGATTTTTTCTCGTCAGTTATTCAAGGTCAAAATCTTGACATACAATTTACAACCGGAGACTTT
>CAYWNI010000084.1:0-10132 GCA_964459525.1 uncultured Lentimicrobiaceae bacterium
CGCAAAGCCTTTGGTACCGAAATAGCAAATCACCAGGCCATTGCCTTTAAGATTGCAGATATGGCAGTAAAAATTGAAAATGCCCGCAATTTATGCCTTAAAGCTGCCTGGCTAAAGGACAATGGCAAACCGTTTACTGTTGAAGGTTCTATGGCCAAGCTTTATGCCGCCGACATCGCCATGGAAGTTACAACCGAAGCTGTTCAAATTCATGGAGGTTATGGGTATGTAAAAGAGTACCATGTTGAACGCCTAATGCGTGAAGCCAAGCTTACCCAAATTTATGAAGGCACATCGGAGGTGCAGAAAATAGTTATTTCGCGTGCTGTGCTAAAATAAATGATTAACTTTGGATGTTACCGAATACCATAAACCTACACCAGTAGGTTACGGTGGTAAAGCTATAAGAATGGGGTTCGATTTTGTAAAAACGCACTCGGTATAATTTAAATGTTTGACAGGAAAGTGATTAGTTAAATATTTGAACTAGATTTTTAAGATATTAGGAGATTCTAGACTTATTGCCATCAAGGCTGCTTAAGACTAAATGTTTCATCAAAAAAAAGCTCGTTTTGAATAATCAAGATAAAACCAACGAAGAACTCCTAAAGGAGCTGCAGTCGTTAAAACAAGAGCACGAAGTCTTAAAGGCTTTGCTTAAAGAGAATATCGGCGAACGAAAGCACGTGAGAGAAGCTTTAAGTGTTAGCCAAAGCAATTATCGCTTGCTTGCTCAAAATAGCTCAGATGTAATCTGGACACTTGACAACGATTATCAATTCACCTATATCAGTCCGTCTATCTATCTTTTGCGTGGGCTGACTCCCGAAGAGGCGATGCGCGAGACGATTCAGGAAACAATGCCTCCACATTCTCAGGAAGTTACTCATAAGGCCATTGCACAAGGTATGGAAAATGAAAGGAAAAAGAATTACCTACCTGTGCAAGTGGAAGTTGAACAATATCATAAAAATGGCACTTTGATTTGGGTAGAATTATCTACTCGGGCTATGCTAAACGATCAGGGCGAAAAAATCGGTTACGTGGGGTCTTCTCGTGATATTACCGAACGCAAACTGGCTGAGAAAGCACTGCGCGAAAGTGAAATAAAACTGCGCGAACTTAACGCACAAAAAGACAAGTTTTTCTCCATCATTGCCCACGACCTGAAAAGTCCGTTTAATGCAATTATGGGATTTAGTGAGTTGCTGATGGAACAAATAAATGAGAAAAACTATAAAGGGATTGATGAGTATGCTAAAATAATAGGGCAATCCTCACAACGGGCATTGGATTTATTGATGAATTTGCTGGAATGGGCACAATCACAAACAGGCAGGAAGGAGTTTAGCCCTGAAAACTTTGAACTATTGAATGTGATCGATGAAAACATGAGGATCTTCGATGTTATTGCCCATCAGAAACAAATCACCATCAATAAGGGTTTAATACATGAAATAATGATTTTTGCTGATAAGCAGATGGTAAGTACAGTGCTCAGGAATTTGATTTCCAATGCCATCAAATTTACCCAGCAAGGTGGCCACATAACCATTACAGCGGAGAAGATAACAAATGAAATTCTTATCTCGGTAAGCGATAACGGAATAGGCATAAAACCTGAAAGAATTAAAAAGTTATTTCGTATTGATGAAAGCAATTCAACCCCTGGCACTAACAATGAAAAAGGAACCGGCCTTGGCCTTATTCTTTGTAAAGAATTTGTAGAAAATCATGGGGGAAAAATATGGGTTGAAAGTGAGGAACAAAATGGTTCTACTTTTTATTTTACCCTTTCTGTCAATATTAACCAATTAAATAAGCTGTAATTGATTTAATTTTAAAACATTAATATTTATGAGCAACAAAAAGGGATCAAGTTTTCCATTCATAATTATCGCCTTTGTTTTGGGAGGGGCAATTTTTGATGCATTCGATTTTGAAACGCTTAAATTCGAAAAACCAGCATTAGCCATTGTGTATATTTTAACTTTTATAATGTCAGTTTACTTTATTATCAATAGTTTGAGAGGTAAGTAGGGTCTGCTGAAAATCACCTAACAATTTAAAAAAAAGTAATTACAAGGATTAGTGGAGAATTTGCTGCAAGGATATTCATTTAAATCCTTATAAATGCATGCACTTGATAAAAACTGTTTCACTCTAATTACTACAGCAAAGTACAATCTGGATTACAACATATTTTGAGTTTTATTGTTGGTTAGCCTGTCGTACACCATCTTCTTCGTTGCCTGCGACTCGAAGTATGTCAATACATCTTCATCTTGTCGCCTCGAATCTGGCGCACGACAGACTTTTTCAGCAAACCCTAAGTAAAAGAGATGGTAAATGGACTTTACTTAATTAGTCTTCAAGCTACCTAACGAATGAATTGTATTTTTGTGGAGAAGTAAATGAACATAATACTTATGAGAACAAAATTATTATTGGTTTTTTTGGTGATTTCATCGTTTCTTAACGCTCAAGATGTTTTTCCTGAATTAATTACCGACAGACCTGACCAAACTGAATCAGCTGCGGTTGTTCCGTATAAATCATTACAAATAGAAACGGGATTCGTACTAGAAAACAACGAAACAGATTTGTTTAAACAAAAATCTTTTGCTTATAATACCACGTTACTTCGTTATGGATTATTTGAAAATTTTGAGCTGCGTTTAGGCATGGAGTTTTTAGGCGAAAAGGAGCAAATGAAAAATTCGGACACCACCAATACTTTCTCGGGATTTAGTCCCCTTTATGCTGGCTTTAAAGTCAGAATTGTAGATGAAGATGGTTGGCGACCCGAGATGGCAATTCTTGGCGGATTGGTTTTGCCTTTTACTGCAAACGAGAGTTTTAAACCTGAATATGCTGGAGGAAACCTCCGATTATCCTTTGCCAATACCCTGTCGGATAAATTCTCGCTCGGATATAACTTGGGTGCTGAATGGGATGGAGTAAATGCCGCGCCTAATTACTTCTATTCTATTGCCTTGGGTGTCGGTTTGACAGATAAATTGGGCATGTTCGTTGAAGGGTTTGGATTGATTCCGGAAGATGGTGATGCCCAAAATTTATTAGATGCAGGATTTATTTATCTAGCATTTCCCAACTTTCAGTTAGATATTTCTGGTGGTATCGGGCTTAATTCCAACGCACCCGACAATTTTATAAGCACAGGGTTTACCTATCGATTGCTTAAATCTAAAAATTAAATAACAGGGGGTTTTCGCGCTTGCTACAATCATGAATAACCCTATTATCATTAAAATAATCCATTCAGATTAGCCGCCAAGCTGCCCTTTTAAGCTATTTTTGCCAAATAGTAATATTAAACTAAACGATTCATGTTGATACCAGATTGGATTAGTCCAGATGTTTACAATTGGGTGGTCTTACCAGCATTAATTGCCATTGCGCGCATTATGGATGTTTCGGTAGGTACAATTCGACTTATTTTTGTGTCACGAGGATACAAATACCTTGCGCCGTTACTGGGTTTTATTGAAGTAACTATCTGGTTGTTAGCTATTGGTCAAATCATGCAACAACTCGACAACTTTATGAGTTACATTGGTTATGGTGCAGGATTTGCCTTGGGAAACTACATCGGCATTGTCATTGTTGAGAAAATGTCAATAGGAACGGTCGTAATCCGAATCATACCTAAAATGGACACAACGAGTTTGATTTTCCACTTGCGAGAAGCCAACTATGCTGTTACCAGCGTAAACGCAGAAGGCAGAAACGGGCCTGTAAATATGCTTTTTAGTATTGTGAAACGGAAATACTTGGAAGATGCACTTAAAATTATTAACCAGTATAATCCGCATGCTTTCTATACCATCGAAGAGGTACAGCGCGTAAACGAAGGGCACTTTAAAGAACCGCAACGTAGGAGCTTTTTCTTTGGCGGTATGTTTGGCAATAGTCATATGCGCAAATAATATTTTTGAAAAGGTTAATAAATTATCTGTCAATAAAATACTATTTATAATTTTGTATAAATTATCAATTTTTTATAGCTTTTAGTGTGCGTGCATAATAAATGCAATTAATTTTTTACGAAATTTGTTGTTTTCTTAACATAGAAATAACCAGAAAATATAATCATTCAATAAATATCTGTCTTATGAAAATATTGGTATTAATAAGCAATGTGCCTGATACGACCACGAAAATCAGGTTTAAAGCTGAAAACACAGCATTCGACGATGCGGGCGTTCAATGGATCATCAACCCATGGGATGAATTGGCTCTCACGCGGGCAGTTGAACTAAAAGAAGCAGGTGGCGCTACCCATATAACGGTAGCCAATGTGGGAACTCCATCAACAGAACCTACACTGCGCAAAGCATTGGCCGTGGGTGCCGACGACGCAATTCGGGTTAACGTGGCAGCAAAAGATGCTTTTGAAGTAGCCTCACAGCTTGCCGCTATTGCTAAAGACTACGATTTAATTCTCGCTGGAATTGAGGCTTCTGATTACAACGGATCAGCTGTCGGAGGCATGTTGGCCGAGTTGCTCGATATTTCCTCTGTTTCGGCAGTATCAGGAATTAAAATCGAAAACGGTGTTATGCAGTTCAACCGCGAAATTGATGGCGGTTCGCAAACACTTGAAGTGTCAACGCCTGTTCTGGCCATTGTGCAGAAAGGCATTGCAAAAGAGCCCAAAATTCCAGCTATGCGTGGAATTATGATGGCTCGCTCTAAACCACTTAAAGTTGTGGAACCGATAGCTGCAGAAGAGCTAACCAGCTTTGTGAAATTTGAATTGCCCCCTAAAAAAGCAGCTTGTAAGATGGTAGCCGAGGACAATGCAAAAGAACTCGTTAGGTTGTTGCACGAAGAGGCCAAAGTACTTTAATAACAAAAGAAAGAAATCATGTCGATATTAGTATATACAGAAAATTGGGACGGAAAGTTTAAGAAATTCAGCTTTGAGCTGGTATCATATGCAGCTTCCGTTGCCAAAGAAACCGGATCAACGGTTACTGCTCTTTCCATTGGCAAAGTGGCCAATGAAGAACTTCAAAAGTTAAGCACCTATGGCGCTGACAAAGTACTTACCATTGATGATGAGCGTTTTAAGTCGCTCGACAACAAAGCCATGTCGAAAGCCATTGTGGCTGCTGCCGAAGCTGAAAAATCAACGCTGGTAATACTGGCTCACAACAATCTGGGAAAAGCGCTTGCTCCCCGCGTATCGGTTCGGCTTAAAGCCGGACTTGAGACAGGAGTTATTTCATTGCCCGTTTCGATGAATCCATTTATCGTAAGGAAAAAAGTTTTTACCGGAAAAGCTTTCGCAGATGTAAAAATTGGTGGTGAAATTAAAGTTATTACACTGGCGCAGAATTCATTTGAGCCTGTAGAAATGAATCATACAGAAACTATCCAGCCTTTTAATCCACAAGTAGCCGATAGCGACTTTTCCATAAAGGTGATAGAAACCAACAAAGTAACAGGTAAAGTTTTGCTTACTGATGCTGAAACAGTAGTTTCGGGAGGCCGGGGTATGAAAAGCGCCGACAACTGGGGCGGACTGGAAGAACTGGCTGATTTGCTGGGAGCAGGCATGGCTTGCTCACGACCAGTTAGCGACGAAGGTTGGCGGTCGCATGGCGAACATGTAGGTCAAACCGGAAAAATTATTGCACCAAACCTCTACCTGGCCTTTGGTATTTCAGGTGCTATCCAACATTTGGGAGGCGTAAGCTCTTCAAAGGTTATAGTGGCTGTAAACAAAGATCCTGAAGCACCCATTTTTGAAGCTGCCGATTATGGCATCGTGGGCGATGTAAATGTGGTTATTCCACAGTTTATACAAGCTGTAAAGGAGCTTTAAAAGCTTTTTAAAAACAAAGAAACCCGGTTGGCTTTAAATCCTGACCGGGTTTTTTTTATGCTTTAAAAATATCCGTTAGTTGTAAATGTGCAAAAGCGAGCCATCGTAAAAAGCATAATACTCAATCAAAGGATACTGGCCAGACCCCTCAAAAAGATTGCCGTCATCCATCAAATACATGTTATTTGCGCAGGTATCCATGGCAAAAGGGTAATACTGTCCAACCACAAGTTTCCCGCAATTCCGTCCATTATTGTCGCAGCACAAATACGGATCATTGGGCGGCTGCCTTTCGTAAGCTTTAAACTCACTTAAACTTTTCCGGTAAATAATAACCCCACGACTTGCCAAAGGAATTGCCATTCCAGGCACTTCATCAAGGTACAACCATCCTCCTGCTGTATTAAGTTCCTGGTAAATCGTACTGTTTGGGTCAATTGTAATATTTATAACTACATTGGGAATATTGGGGTTGAGCGAACCTTTGTTGCACGAAACAGCTAAAGCCAGAAAGCCTAGAATAATAAATACCCAAATGTATTTCAACCACATAAATTCCCCTTTTAATAGCAAAACGAAATTACTCCTTTTTTATTTTGAACAAGTACCAATTCCAATCAACGGTTTAACTTTGCAGTGAATATGAAAAAGTCAGCACTTTACAAAACGGTTCTTTTACTGCTTTTAGCGGCAACCCTCCCTCTGGCACAGGGTTGTATTTTTGGTAAAAAAGGCGGTAAAGCAGTACGTGAAGCGGAGAAAATACAAAGTGATCTGTCAAAAGAAACCCAAGCAGAATTTGATGAGGCATACAAGCACCACATGGAATCACAGAGCGAGTTGACAAAAAGGCAAATGAAGGAAATGAAAAAACTGCAAAAACGTTATAACAAAGCACATAAAAGATCGCTCTGGGATAGGCTTTTCAGGAATAAATGCCCGTAACGCATGGTTTGTCGCTAAATGCCAAGCTGCTCCTTCAATTCCTTAACACGCGACTTGCTCACGTTTACTTTGCTTTTATCTTTTAATATTACCAGGTAGCTGTCTTTGCCATATTTTTCCATCTTTTCGATTAAATTAATGTTGATAATATGACTGCGGTGTACCCTTACAAAAATGCTGTCAGGAAGGCATTTTTCGAGGTAATTCATTGTGTCGTATTTTAAAAACTTACCCTTTTCGGTATGAATTTCGACGTAATCGTCTTCGGCTGCAATCCGGTGAATGGTATCAACAGGAATCACATCAATTTTACTGCCTGTTTTTACAAACAACCGTTCTACTTTGGTGGTACTTGTTTCTTTAGCTTGCTGGCTCAACTGCTTTAGTTTGCCTGCATCCGGCTTTCTGTTTTGAAGGCGCTGCACTACTTTTTCAACAGCTTCATTAAATCGGGCTCGCGAAAATGGTTTCATTAAATAGTCGACAGCACTCAGCTCAAATGCCTTGATTGCAAACTGATCGTAGGCTGTTGTAAACACAATCTCCGGCATATCGTCGAGCAGTTCCAGCATTTCGAAACCGGTCAATTTAGGCATCTGTATATCTAAAAACACCAAATCAGGTTTGGTATCATTGATGGCTTTTACACCTGAAAATCCGTCAGCACATTCGCCAATCAACTCCAGATGCTCATTTTCGGCCATATAGGCTTTGACCAAATTACGCGCAGGTTCTTCATCTTCAATAATTAACGTACGAAGTTTATTCATGATGTGTAATTTTTGGCAGTTTAATTATAGCCCTGAAAACCATCTTTTCGGCATGAATTTCTAGCAAATCCTGACGTTGGTAAATGAGCTGTAAACGTTTTTTGATATTACTGAGTCCAATCCCATGTCCCACTTTTTTTACGGCATCAGGATCGTATTCATTGCTGATTTCGATAACAATAAAATCGTTGGTTTCGGTGCATTTAAGCTCAACAAGCACTTCATCAGTACTATGATAAACCCCATGTTTGATGGCATTTTCGATCAATGGCTGAAGAATCATGTTGGGTATTTGGCGTTTAAGGCAATGCCCAGGAATATCGGTTGTGAATTTTAACCGCTTTCCAAACCTAATTTTTTCGATATCGAGGTAGCGTTGCAAGTTTTCAAACTCCTGTTTAAGGCTTGCTTTTTCGTTTTTATCGTGGCTTAACGAATAGCGCAAAAAGTCAGAAAGCTTAATAACCATTTCCTGCGCCTTGTCGGGATTGGTTATTGTTAAGGAACTGATAGAGTTTAGGCTGTTAAATAAAAAATGTGGATTTATCTGCGATTTCAAGGCGTTGAGTTCTGCTTCCTGAACAAGATTTTGAAGCTGGCTTTCAATTTTAAGTTTATCCTGAAGGTCTTCGTAATAGAGCATTAAATAATAATACATAACAAAGAACAGGTAATAGAAAACCCCCATAATAACGCGCCACGGAAGGCTTTCGTTTAGAAACTGATGGTACGAAACCATTTCAGGGAACGTATTGGTAAGCAATAGCCAGGAAGCTCCGATCCATACCGAAATAATAATTACTGCCACCACCAGATGATTGATAAGGGTATCAAAAATAGTGGCGTTTTCTTTTAGGTTGAATCGAATAACATACCACAAATTATATCCTACCAAAGCAAACAACAAATTGAATATCAATGAGTCGATAACACTAACCTTGAGTTCTACATCATAAAAGTAAAAAATGACGAACGACTGTATCATAATAATTACCAGCCACACAATGGCAAAGGTAATCAGGTAGTTTCGGTTTTTCGATAGTGGATTCAGCATAATTTAGGGTTACTTAATATCCGCTTCAAAAACGAATTAATAGCTTTTTATTTCAAGTCCGCCAAAAATGACAAGTCCTTTAATGTAGATGATGTTTTTTGTTTCGTTGCTAGCCGGTCGAATGGGTCGTTTGTCGTTAAAACCTCCGAAAATGGAAACCACATCAGATTTTATTTCCCACTGTTCTGGAACGATAAGTTTGGAGCCTCCAAACATAGTAAATACGTCAATCGTACAGCCTTCGGGCGATAAAGTAGCTTCACGCAAATTAAACTCTGAACCACCAAAAATGGCTGTGATATTGCCTCCTTTTAGGTTTTGCGATTGCACCTGCTTAACGCCGCCACCTAAAATAGCGATATCGTCAAGATAATCGGAAAAAGAGCCGGGTTGTTTGCTGCTTTTACCCAATTGCCTGTTGCGTACATCGTTGCGCTTGGAAAGGATAATGATACCTACGCCCATTAATACGGCTGGCAAAATAATCTGATTTAACCTAATGTTATAGTCGACCAGACTGGGAAGCCAAAAGATTACACCCAAACCAACGAGCACCCACCCTGGAGTCTGTCGCTCTTTGCTGGCTAGCAAAACAACACCTATTCCAATGAGTAAAGTTTTCCAGTTGAAAATGTAATACCTTAATGGCCAGTTTGTAACATCGAAAGTATCGAGTAGTAAAAGCCCACCTGCAGTCATTAAAAGCACCCCGGCTATTACTCTTTTGTCAATTGATTTAGTTTCCATGATCGTCGTTTTATTATATTTTAGGCAAACATAGCTTGAAATGGCTGTGGTGCAAAATAAAAATCGGTGAATGACCCCCTAATCTCGGTAAACGGCTAAAATTATGAAAATATCAGGCTAAGTGGGTAATAAACTGCGGCTATTAAGGCAATAATTCCCAAAGGACGTATTAAATTGTTCCACGTCAAATTGTGATGTGCAATGGCTTGGTAGGTGTGGTTGAGGGCGCTTAACGTCATGCTCAGTAAAAAAGTGAGTAGCAATGTAACATCGGCCCAAACGCCCCAGTTGGCAAAATATAACCAAATCGACATCAGCGAAATGGAAAGAAAAAACAAGGCGGTTTGAATTTGATAAGCAGAGTTTGCCCCATATCCTTTGGCTTTTGCGCTGTCTTTACCAAAAAACAAACCTTCGATTGCGCTAAAACCCATTATTGGAATAATTAGCCAAGGAAGCAGTAGATGAATGATGTGCTCACCGGTGCCCCCGTAATAATAGGCCAGAAAAAAGCCGATTCCTACCGCAACAATTCTAGAAATTTCAAATAACTTGACAATCATATGCTTATAGTTTTTGTCAAAATTAAATGAATTAACCCGGGTTTGCAATGTTTTTTAGCAATTGTTTATCGCTTCCAACCCAAGCATATTCTAAGAATACTTTGTGCACTCCGCTTTCATAATCGTCGAAAGAGTTCGCTTTTTTAACGCAATTAAACACCTTTACAGGATTTTCAAAACCAAAGGAAAGATGCCGCCA